>CALRPK020000118.1:0-6158 GCA_943370015.1 Paracoccus haematequi | reverse complement strand
CCGCCAGCGCGAGGATCATGGACAGGGCCAACGGCCCAAGCTGCGCCCTGAGGCGTCTTTTTGTGGTTTTATGCTGCTCGCTCATGTCTGGAATCTGCCGCAAGCGGACAGGCCGGGCAACCCACAACCCTGTCAACTCATCCCACCATCGGCGGCTTTGCGCCCCGCTTGGCAAGCGCCGTTTGCAAGGCTACAGAGGCTTGGTTTGCAATCGGGCGACTCATGTTGTGTCGCCCACCATGAGGAGACGCGTTCCATGATCAAAGGGTCCATTCCCGCGCTGGTAACGCCGTTCAAGAACGGCGAACTTGATCTGGTGACGCTGAAGAAACTTGTGGAATGGCAGATCGAACAGGGCTCCACCGGTCTTGTCCCGGTCGGCACCACGGGCGAAAGCCCGACGCTTTCGCATGAAGAACACGAAACGGTGGTCGAAGAGGTGGTGAAAGCCGCCCGTGGCCGCGTGCCGGTGATCGCCGGGGCTGGGTCGAACAACACCGTCGAAGGCATCCGCCTAATCCAGCACGCCCAGCGTGTGGGGGCCGATGCCGCGCTGGTGGTGACACCCTATTACAACAAGCCGACGCAGGCGGGCATGATCGCGCATTACACTGCGCTGCATGACTGCTGCACGCTGCCCATCGTGATCTACAACATCCCCGGCCGGTCGGTTGTGGACATGTCGCCCGAAACGATGGGAACGCTTGCCAAACTGCCCCGCATCATCGGGGTCAAGGATGCGACGGGCAAGATTGAGCGCGTGTCGATGCAGCGCGCCTCTTGCGGGCCGGAGTTCATCCAACTGTCGGGCGAGGATGCCACGGCGCTGGGCTTCAACGCGCATGGCGGGGTGGGCTGCATTTCCGTGACTGCCAACGTTGCACCAAAGCTCTGCGCCGAATTCCAAGCTGCAACCTTGGCGGGCGATTACCGCAAGGCGCTGGAATACCAAGACCGCCTGATGCCACTGCATGAAGCGATCTTCATCGAGCCGGGTCTGGCCGGGGCCAAATACGGCCTGTCGCTTTTGGGCATGTGCTCGGAGGAGGTCCGCTTGCCTCTGGTCGGCCTGACTGACGGCACGAAGGCCAAGATCAAAGCCGCGATGGAATTCGCAGGCATCTTGTGATGGTGCGCCGCGGTCGCAGGATCGCGGCGTTTTTCTTGGTGATTGCAACCGGGCTGCTTGTCGGGATGGCGATGCGGTCCGCGCTGACCAAGCCTGTGGACCGCGGCGCGCGGATGGTCGCGATGTTCGAAGAATGGTGCATTTCTGCGTTAAGGGGTGCGAGGCCGCAGCCTGACGGCGTGTTGATCCCGATCAAGGCAATTCCACGGGCGACCATTTGGATGGACCCTATCGGCGCACTGCTGCTCGAAAAAACTGCGGGCAGTTGCTCGGTGTCGGACGCGACCCGCCTGATGTCCGAGAGTGAACGTGCCACCGTCACAGCGCAAGTCGCGGAACGTTTGCCGCTTTGGGCACCGGCGTTGAAGCCGGGTAAGCCGCGAATGGAATTGGACTTCGAGGTATTCTTGTTCTGGGACTCCACGGATGACTTCAGCGACCCGTCACGCTGGGGTGTGTTTCTGTCGCGAGCAAGAAAGACGGGCGAAGATGCCCAGACCTACCTGACCTTATCGCTGCCCAAGGAGTTGCAGAATTGACCCAGCGGTCCGCCAACCTGACGGGGGCGCTGTGGATGGTCGCCGCGATGGCGGGCTTTGCGGTTGAGGATGTGTTTCTGAAAGCCGCCGCCAAGCATATGCCGTTGGGGCAGGTGCTGCTGGTCTTTGGGCTCATCGGCTCCGCCACCTTTGCCATCATGGCCGCCCGCAAGGGTGAGGCCGTGTTACACCCCGCCGCCCTGTCCCGCCCCCTGCTGATCCGTTCCGGGTTTGAGGTGACGGGGCGGCTGTTCTATTCGCTGGCCATCGCGCTGACACCGCTCTCGGTCGCCTCTGCCATCCTGCAAGCCACCCCCTTGGTCGTGGTCGCAGGGGCGGCGCTGATCTTTGGCGAAACCGTGGGTTGGCGGCGGTGGTTGGCGATCCTGATCGGCTTTGCGGGCGTGTTGGTCATCCTGCGCCCCGGTCTGGAGGGGTTCAACGCGTTGTCGCTTCTGACCATCCTCGGCCTGATCGGCTTTGCAGGCCGCGATCTGGCGACCCGCGCGGCACCGCCTGCGCTGTCCAACCTGCAACTGGGGATCTACGGGCTGGCGATGCTGGCGCTTGCCGGGGCGATTTTGCTGGGCGTTTCGGGCGGGGCCAAGGTGCCCGATGCGATGGGGGCCGCGCTGGTGCTTGCAACGACGGTCTTTGGCGTCAGCGCCTATTTCGCGCTGACCGTGGCGATGCGGACGGGCGATGTCTCTGCCGTCACGCCCTTTCGCTACACAAGGCTGGTCTTTGCCATGATCCTTGGTGTGCTGGTCTTTGGCGAAAGACCTGATGCGCTGACGCTGGTCGGATCGGCCTTGGTGGTGGGGGCGGGGATCTATGCGCTGGTCTATGGGCGACGGGTGGTAACCTGACCGATGCGGACCTGACGCAGCGCCTCGATCAGCAGCGCGGTGATGAGGCCGAAGTTCAAAAATCCATTGGTCGACGTCATCCCCGACAGGATGCGCCACTCATGCGGCAGGATCACGTCGCCATATCCCAGCGTTGTGTAGGTGACGATGGAAAAGTAGAGCGACTCCTCAAAGGTCGGGAACACGCCCAACAGGTCATAGGCCAGCGCCCAGACCCAGACCCCCGCCGTGATGGTCATGACGGCCCAGATTGATGACAGCATGACCAAGAGCAGCATCTTGGGACGGTGCGGCGGGCGGATCAGCCAGCCGTGATAGCGCACAAACGCCCCCTCCAGCATAAGGGCCGAGGCCGCGCCCACCAACAGACTGACCAGCATCACAGCGGTGCCAAGGGCGATTTGTGTAAGCATGTCCCCTCCTGTTCTGGCACCGGGCTAACAAAGCGGATGGCTTTGGCCAAGTGCGCAATCTGGACTTCGCCCGTCCCATCGCCTATCTGACAGCGATCATGGCACCCAAATTTGATCCCAATTCAAAACTCATCGCTGAAAACCGCCGGGCGCGGTTCGACTATCACATCGAAAGCGATCTTGAGGTCGGGATCATGCTGCTGGGGTCCGAGGTGAAAAGCCTGCGCCAAGGCGGCTCAAACCTTGGCGAAAGCTATGCCAGCGTCGAGGGTGGCGAGTTGTGGCTGATCAACGGCTATATCGCGCCCTATCTGCAAGCCAAGACCTGGGGCCACGAAGAACGCCGCCGCCGCAAGCTTTTGGTTTCCAAGAAGGAACTTTCGCGTCTGTGGAACGCCACCGCGCGCGAAGGCATGACGCTGGTGCCGATCAAGATGTACTTCAACGAACGCGGCATGGTGAAGCTGAAGCTGGGCGTCGCCAAGGGCAAGAAACTGGCCGACAAGCGTGAAACATCCGCCAAGCGGGATTGGGACCGCGAAAAGGCGCGTCTGCTCAAGCACTCAAAGCGCGACTGACGGCAGGACGCAACAAATTCGTTCGAACGAATTTGGGTTTGCCATGCCGCCACGGTATTGCCCTTTCTGCCTTGCGCCCTTGCTTAGTGGCCCGCTTGCCGCTAGTTGCCAGCCATCACAGCAGGCCGCGCCACCGCACGGGGGTATCCGATGACTGACGATCCCAAGACGCTTGTCTCTACCGACTGGCTGGCCGCGCATCTGCGTGACCCGGATTTGCGGATTCTGGATGCGTCGTGGTACCTGCCGGGCACCGACCGCGACGCCAAGGCCGAATATGCCGTGGCCCATATCCCCGGCGCGCGGTTCTTCGACATCGACGAGATTTCGGACCAGCGCTCCTCTCTGCCCCACATGGCCCCACCGCCGGAAAAGTTCATCAGCCGGATGCGGGCGATGGGTGTGGGCGATGGGCATCAGGTGGTGATCTATGACGGCTCGGGGTTGTTTTCCGCCGCGCGCGTCTGGTGGACCTTTCGTCTGATGGGCAAGACCGATGTGGCCGTGCTGGATGGCGGTTTCCCCAAATGGCGGGCCGAGGGGCGAGAGATCGAGGATCTGCCCCCCGTGATCCGCGACCGCCACATCACCGTGCAGCGCCAGAACCAGTTGGTGAAGGACGTCACGCAGGTCGCCCATACCTCCAAACTGCGCGAGGCGGAAATCATCGACGCCCGCCCCGCCGCACGCTTCAAGGGTGAGGCGCCAGAACCCCGCCCCGGCCTGCGCGCCGGTCACATTCCGGGGGCGAAGAACCTGCCCTATGCGCAGCTGCTGAACGCGGATGGCACGATGAAATCCTTGCCCGATCTGCGCGCCGCGTTTGAAGGCGCGGGGGTGGACCTGTCCAAACCCGCCATCACCTCTTGCGGGTCAGGTGTCACGGCGGCGATCTTGTCGCTGGCGTTGGAGCGCCTTGGGCATCGCAATCACAGTTTGTATGACGGCTCTTGGGCCGAATGGGGCATGTATGACGACCTGCCCGTCGAGAAGGGATAAGACGATGTTCGACCAGCTGAAAGCCCAGCCGCAGGACAAGATCCTGCAACTGATCCAAATGTACCGCGAAGATGGCCGGGACGGGAAAATCGACCTTGGCGTCGGCGTCTACAAGGATGCAACCGGCCTGACCCCGGTGATGCGCGCGGTGAAGGCGGCCGAGAAAAAGCTGTGGGAGGTTGAGACCACCAAGACCTACACCGCGCTGGCCGGGGAACCCGCCTACAATGCCGCGATGACGAAGATGATCCTTGGCGATGCGGTGTCGTTTGACCGCGTGGCGTCGGTTTCCACCCCCGGCGGGACGGGCGCGATCCGTCAGGCGCTGGAACTGATCAAACTGGCCTCGCCCGAGGCGACGGTGTGGCTTTCGGCGCCGACATGGCCGAACCATCCGTCCATCGTGAAATACCTTGGCATGAAGATGGCCGAGTATCGCTATTTCGACGCCGAAACGCGTGGTGTGGATTTTGCGGGCGTGCTGGAGGATTTGGCCAAGGTCGCCCCTGGTGATGTGGTCCTGCTGCATGGCTGCTGTCACAACCCGACCGGCGCGAACCTTGATGCCGCTGAGTGGGATCAGGTCGTGGCGCTCTTGGTCGCCAAGGGAGCGATCCCGTTGGTGGACCTGGCCTATCAGGGCTTTGGGGATGGGCTTGAGGCTGACGCGGCAGCAACCCGTCTGGTGGCAAAGTCCTTCCCTGAGGTGCTGATTGCGGCCTCGTGCTCCAAGAACTTCGGCATCTACCGCGAGCGCACCGGCATCCTGATCGGGATTGGCGCGGCGGGTGGCAAGGGCGTGTTGCAGGGCAACCTGAACTTCTTGAACCGTCAGAACTATTCCTTCCCGCCTGACCATGGCGCGCGTCTGGTGACGATGATCCTTGAGGACGACGCCCTGCGTGCCGATTGGATGGCGGAGTTGGAAGAGGTGCGCCTGTCCATGCTGGGCCTGCGGAAAGCCTTGGCCGATGCGCTGCGGCAGGCGACGAATTCGGACCGCTTCGATTTCGTGGCCGACCATCGCGGCATGTTTTCGCGGCTGGGTCTGACCGAGGCGCAGGTGATCCGCCTGCGTGAGGAACACGCGATCTACATGGTGGGCGACAGCCGCATCAACATCGCCGGACTGAACGCGCGGACGGTGCCGATCCTTGCGGCGGCGATTGCCTCGGTCGCTTAACTTTTGACTGATCGGATAGGGGGCGTGCGGGGAAACCTGCGCGCCCTTTTCTACATCCCGTAGAGCGGTTTTTGCCGCCGCCGCCAGTCCACCGCCGCGACTGCGCCCGCATGAACCAGCGCCGCCCAATCGGCCAGTGCGGCGGTCAGGTCGGCGTTGAGCGGCAAGGACAGCGTCAATTCCGTTTCCCCCTGCGCGATGTCCAGCCGCCCCTTCGGGTGCGCCCGCATCCACGCCGCGCGTTCGGCATCTGTGGCGCGGACGGCGTAGCGGATGGACAGACGGTAAAGATCATCCGCCGTCGCCTGAAACTCCATCGCATCCGAGGTGCGGGCGTAAAGCGTTGGGCCATCCGTTTCAACGCCGTCGAAACCGGCGGAGGTCAAGGCTTGGGCGAGGGTGTGAAGCGGGTCGGTCATGGGGGTGGTGTAACGGGGGAGGGCGTGGG
>CALRPK020000117.1:0-6188 GCA_943370015.1 Paracoccus haematequi | reverse complement strand
CAAGCCCCCCGTCCCGTTCGGGATCTTGCTGAAATTGCCGATGCCAAAGCGTTTCTGTGCGGTGGTAAAGGCGCAATGGTCGGTCGCGACACAAGACAGGCTGCCCGATTGCAACCCGGCCCAGAGGCTGTCCTGATGGTGCTTGTCGCGGAAGGGCGGCGACATCACGCGCCGCGCGGCATGGTCCCAATCGGGGTGGAAATACTCGCGCTCATCCAGCGTCAGATGCTGGATCAGCGGCTCCCCCCAGACCCGCTTGCCCGCCTGACGCGCGCGGCGGATCGCCTCATGCGCCTCCTCGCAGGAGGTATGGACGACATAAAGCGGCACGCCCGCCATATCGGCGATCATGATGGCGCGGTTGGTCGCCTCGCCCTCCACCTGCGGCGGGCGGGAATAGGCGTGGGCTTCGGGGCCCACATTGCCCTCGGCCAGCAGTTTGGCGGTCAGTTCGGCCACCAGATCGCCGTTTTCGGCATGGACGAGTGCGACTCCGCCCAGATCGCCCACCCGGCGGAAGGATTGGAACATCTCATCATCATTTACCATCAAGGCGCCCTTATAGGCCATGAAGTGCTTGAAGGAGGTGATGCCGGATTTGACGGTTTCTTCCATCTCATCCCAGACCTTCTGGCCCCACCATGTCACCGCCATGTGGTAGCTGTAATCGCAATGCGCGCGGCCCGATTTGTTGTGCCACATCTGGGTGGCATCCATCAGCCCCTGCCCCTGCCCCGGCAGGACGAAATCCACCACCATCGTCGTGCCACCCGACAAGGCCGCCCGCGTGCCAGATTCAAAATCATCTGCCGAATAGGTGCCCATGAAGGGCATCTCCAGATGCGTATGCGGATCAATCCCCCCCGGCATGACATAGCAGCCCGTGGCATCGAGCACATCGCCGCCCGTCAGGTTCGGCCCGATCTCGGTGATGATGCCGTTTTCAATCCGCACATCGGCCTTATAGGACAGGTCCGCCGTGACGACAGTGCCGTTCTTGATGATGGTGGTCATTCGGTCTTTCTCCCTGTCTGAAACCCTCGGGCTTCTTCTTTTCTCAAATATCCCACGGGGGTCCGGGGGTGTGAAACCCCCGGCGGTTGGCCTCAGGAAACCACCTCCGCCACCTCAAGCGCGGCGTGCAGCAAGACATCCGTCCCCGCTGCGGCCCATTCCGGCGAAATCTCTTCCGCCTCATTGTGGCTAAGACCATCCACACAGGGGCACATGATCATCACCGTCGGCGCGACGCGGTTGATCCAGCAGGCGTCGTGGCCTGCGCCACTCACGATGTCCATGTGGGTATAGCCAAGGCGTTCCGCCGCGCCGCGCACCACTTTGACCAAGCCGGGGTCAAAGGTGACGGGGTCGAAATGGCCGACCGCCTCGATGCTGCACCCCAGACCCAATTCGGCGGCCACCGCATGGGCGGCGCGTTCCACCTCGGCGCGCATGGCGTCGAGTTTGGCTTGCTCGGGGCTGCGGATGTCCACCGTGAAGATCACCTTGCCGGGGATCACATTGCGGCTGTTGGGGAAGACCTTGACCTGTCCCACCGCGCCCACGGCATTGGGCTGATGGCTCATCGCGATCTGATGCACCCGTTCGGTGATCCGCGCCATGCCGAGGCCTGCGTTCACGCGCAGGTGCATGGGCGTAGACCCGGTATGCGCGTCCTTCCCCGTCAGGGTGATTTCCAGCCACCAGAGGCCCTGCCCGTGGGTCACGACGCCAATCGTTTTCCCCTCAGCCTCAAGGATCGGGCCTTGTTCGATGTGCAACTCCAGCATCGCATGCATCTTGCGCGCGCCGACAGGTTCATCCCCGACCCAGCCGATGCGGGCGAGTTCTTCGCCAAAGACCTTGCCATCCATATCGCGGCGGGATTTGGCGTAATCTTCGGTGTGGATGCCTGCAAAGACGCCTGATGCCAGCATCGCGGGGGCAAAACGCGCGCCTTCCTCATTGGTCCAGTTCGTCACCACGATGGGGCGGCGGGTTTTCACGCCCAGATCGTTCATCGACCGCACCACCTCGAGCGCGCCAAGCACGCCGAGCACACCATCATAGCGCCCCCCCGTCGGCTGGGTGTCCAGATGGCTGCCCATATAGACCGGCAGCGCGTCAGGATCGGTCCCCGCCCGCGTGGCGAACATGTTGCCCATCGTATCGACGCCCATCGTCATGCCCGCGTCCAGACACCAGCGCTGGAACAGGTGGCGGCCTTCGCCATCGGCATCGGTCAGGGTCTGGCGGTTGCAGCCCCCTGCCACGCCGGGGCCGATCAGGGCCATCTCGTTCAGGCTGTCCCACAGCCGCGCGGAATTGATGCGGAGGTTTGCTCCGGGTGCTGGCATCAGCTTGCTCTCCCTGTGGTCCGGGGCATCTGTCGCACCCCTTTTCACGCCTATGGACGGATCGTTGATCGACTCGCATCCTGACCGTATGGTCAAGGACAAACGCACCACAAGCTGACCATTTGGTCAAATGAAATCCGGGGGCAGAGCGGGGCAGACATGCAAGAGAATGCCCGATTTTCAGGCAAGGCCGCCAGCCGCCGCACGGATATCCGGCGCGAGAATGAACGCCTGATCCTGACCGCCGCCGAAAAGGTCTTTGCCGAGGCGGGTTATGGCGGGGCGACGATGCAGTTGATCGCCGATATGGCGGGGCTGCCCAAGGCCAACCTGCATTACTATTTCGCCACCAAAGAAGACCTCTACCGCCGCGTTGTGCAGGAGATTTTTGAGATCTGGCTGAACGCCGCCGCCAGTTTCGATGCGGCCAGCACCCCGGCCGAAGGGATCGGCGCCTATATCGAGGCGAAGATGGACATCTCGCGCCGCCATCCGCACGGGTCCAAGGTCTGGGCGGCCGAGGTGATGCAGGGCGCGCCCGTCATTCAGGATTATCTGGAAACCACCCTGCGCGACTGGACCGAAAACCGGGCCAAGGTGATCCAAGGCTGGATCGATGCCGGCCAGATGGCCCCGGTCAATCCGCGCCACCTGCTGTATATGCTCTGGGCCATGACGCAGCACTACGCCGATTTCGGCCATCAGATCGAAACCCTGAACGGCGGCGCGCCCCTGACCGACCGGCAGTGGCAAGAGGCGACGGAAAGCGTCAAGACGATCATCCTGCGCGGTGTGGGTCTGGGCTGACCAAGGCTTTGCGCAAAGCGGCGGTTTCGGCGGATCGAATTGTTCTATCTTTCGATACAATCAGCGCCTTGCACCCTCGGAATGACTGCAATTCACTGGCCAAAAGGGTGGGGTTGGATTAGCCTTTCCCTGTTCGTTCAGTTGCCCGCCCTGTCACTTGAAGGTGTCCCTTGCCGCCCGTATCCCCTGCCGTCGCCTATCGTCGTCTTTCGCCTGCGGTGAAGTATCTGCTCGGGCTCTTGCCCTTTGCCCGACCGACCACTTTTTGCGACGTGGGCGCGAACCCGATCAACGAACCGCCGTATCTGGGCCTGTTGCGCGCCGGGGCCTGCCGCGTGGTGGGGTTTGAACCCAACCCCGAAGCCTTTGCCGAATTGGAAAAGGCCAAGGGCCCGAATGAGATCTACTTTCCCCAAGCGGTGGGGGACGGCAAGACGCATATCCTGCATCTCTACCGCAACTCAGGCCTTTCTTCGATCTATGAACCCCATATGCCGGGGCTGAAAGCGCTGGGGCGTCCGGGCTGGGCGCAGATGGCGCAAGATGTCGAAATGAAAACGGTGGCCTTGGACAAGATCGCCGATCTGCCCGCCTTTGACTGCCTGAAGATCGACATCCAAGGCGGCGAAAAGATCGTGTTTGAAAACGGGCGCAAGGCCATGGCCAATGCCGTGGCGGTGATCGTCGAAATGCGCTGGATGCAGCTTTACGAAGGCGAGCCGATGGCAGGCGGGGTGGATGACGAACTCCGCGCGCAAGGTTTCATCCTGCACAAGTTCATGTTCAACAAGGGCGCGATGCTGGCTAATTCGCAGATGCGGCGCTTGCAGCGGCGGATGAATGCCGACCAGTTGATTGATGGCGATGCCGTCTATCTGCGCCATCCGGGCAAGCTGGAAGAGCTGAGCGATGACCAGCTGTGCCATCTGGCGCTGCTGGGGGCCTCGGTCATCGCGTCGAACTCCTTGGTGGTGGCCGCCTTGGACGAATTGGTCCGCCGGGGCAAGATCGACCGCCGCGCGCCTGCCGCCTATGTCACCGCCCTGCCCGAAGAGGTGCGCCTTCCCGAACCCGACATGGCCGCCGTCCGTGCCACCCGCCATGCCCGCCGCGCGGCCCGGGTCAATCTGGACGCGATGGCTTTTGAGGAAGACCTGCCGCAGCCCGATCCCGTCGCGCCCGTCGTGCTGGAAGAAGAGCCCGCCCCGGTGGCAAAGCCCACAGCGGCCAAGGCAGCCCGCAAAACGGCCAAGACGGCAAAGCCTGCCAGCGACGCCGCCTGACACCGCCTTTCGGTCAGGAATGGGGAATGGTTGGGCGGGATTGTTTCCGCCCGGCTGTCTGGTTGGTTGGCCAAGTCTCTGCTATTCCTGCACTCCGTGACGAAACCGGAGCGTTGAGATGGACCTTGCCACCCTTGAAGCCGACTTTGCCGCGCTGGTCTTTCCGGTGTTCACCGAAGAATCCGCGCTGCACCTTGGCCTGACCTTGGTTGAGATGGCCCGCGTGCAGGCCTTGCCCATCGTCATCAACATCCGCACGCCCGACCGGACGCTGTTTCACGCGGCCCTGCCCGGATCGGCGGCGATCAATGACAACTGGGCGCGGCGTAAGTCGAACACTGCGCTTCTGTTCCAAGCGCCGTCCTTGCTCGTGCAAAAGCGGATGGAGGCGAAGGGCGAAGACATTGCCCGCCACGGCCTGTCGCCTGCCGATTACGCCAATAATGGCGGCGCGGTGACGATCCGCACGGCAGCGGCGGGGGTGGTGGCTTGTGTCACCGTCTCGGGCCTGCCGCAGGTTGAGGATCACAAGCTTGCCGTCGCCGCGATCCGCGCTGTGCTCGCCAAGGGATAAGCGGCGCGCTTGCGGTCTGGGGTTTGCGGGCCTATCTTCTGGGCATGCACAATTATTCCCTCCTTGATCTGTCGCCCATCGCCGAAGGTCAGACGCCCGCACAGGCGCTCGCCAATACGCTGGACCTTGCCCGCCATGCCGAAGGCTTGGGCTATCACCGCTACTGGCTGGCCGAACATCACAACATGACGGGGATTGCCTCTGCCGCGACGGCGGTGGTGATTGGCCATGTGGCGGGCGGGACCAAGACCATTCGCGTCGGGTCAGGCGGGATCATGTTGCCCAACCACGCGCCCTTGATGGTGGCCGAACAGTTCGGCACGCTGGAGACGCTCTATCCCGGACGGATCGACCTTGGCCTTGGCCGCGCGCCGGGAACCGACATGGCCACCGCCCGCGCCCTCCGCCGTCACATGGAACAGGCGGATGAGTTCCCGCAGGATGTGGTGGAGTTGCTGGGGTATCTGGGCGAGGCCGACCCCGCCGCCCGTGTGCGCGCTGTGCCGGGGACAGGCACGCATGTGCCGGTGTGGATTCTGGGGTCCAGCCTCTTTGGCGCGCAACTCGCCGCCTACCTTGGCTTGCCCTACGCCTTTGCCAGCCATTTTGCCCCGGCGATGCTTGGGGATGCGCTGGAGACCTATCGCGCCAGCTTCCGCCCGTCGCAATGGCTGGCGCGGCCCTATGCGATGATGGGCGTGGGCCTCTGTGCCGCCGAAACGGATGCTGAGGCGGAATATCTGCGGTCGTCGCAACTTCTGGCCTTTGCGCGGTTGCGGACAGGCCGCGCCGGACCTTTGCCGCGCCCAACCGCTGATCTGTCGGAAGTTACCCCCATGATGCGGGCCGAGGTGGAGCATGCTTTGTCTTGCGCTGCCGTTGGAAGCCCCGCCTCAGTACGTCGGCAGATGGACACGCTCTTGGACCGCTACGCACCGGATGAGGTGATGCTGACCGGCATGATCCACGATCACGCCGCGCGGAAGCGGTCCTTTGCGATTGGGGCAGAGGTTTGCGCTGGGATCATGGCGCAGCGGAAAGCGGCGTAAAGACAACGGTTTACCACTTTATCCTGACGCAACACCTCAACGGGCGGAAGAGGAAAAGCACTGCTTTTCCCCGCCCGCGTCGACCACATCGCCGCTCTTGAGTTCCGCCAAACCGACA
>CALRPK020000116.1:0-6193 GCA_943370015.1 Paracoccus haematequi | reverse complement strand
GCGCCCAAACGCCAGAAGGCAGCGCCACGGTCAACGGCGGGCGTCTGCCGCTGATGATTGATCCGTCTGGCGTGTTCTGTCGCCCCGAAGGGCGCTATTTCCTGTCGGGTGCCGCGCCCATTGAAGACCCCGCCGTGGATTGGGATGATTTCGAACCCCGTTGGGCAGAGTTTGAAGATCAGGTCTGGCCAATGCTCGCCGCGCGGTCACCGCAGTTTGAGGCGATCAAACTGATCAACCAATGGGCCGGGCATTACGATTTCAACACGCTCGATCACAACCTGATCGTCGGGCGGCACCCAGAGGTGACGAATTTCATCTTTGCCAACGGCTTTTCCGGGCATGGGTTGCAACAAGGCCCCGCCGCCGGGCGTGGCGTGTCGGAACTGATCACCTATGGCGCCTACCGCACGCTGGACCTGTCTGAGGTTGGGTATGAGCGGATCATCGAGAACCGCCCCTTCCTTGAAAAGGCGGTGATCTGAGGGCGGTTCACTGCACCTTCAGCCGCACCTCGCTCGCCCCGCCGCCGATCTTGCGCACCTCGATCTGCACGGGGATGCGGTCCTTCATCGCCTGCACATGGCTGATGACGCCGATCATCCGCCCCTGCGCCTGCAACCGCTCCAGCGCGTCGATGGCCAGATCGAGGCTGTCGGAGTCCAGCGATCCGAACCCTTCGTCGATGAACAGCGTCCCGGCCAAGGCCCCCTGACTGCCCATCCCCGACAGGGCCAGCGCAAGCGAAAGTGAGACCAAGAACCGCTCCCCCCCCGACAGCAGGCGGGCAGGGCGGCGGTCCCCGGCCATGTCGAGGTCAATCACCTGCAAGGCAAGGTCCGTGGCCGCGACGTCCAGTTGATAGCGCGGTTTCAGGTCATTCAGATGCAGATTGGCCCTTTCCACCAACATCGCCAAGGTCACCGCCTGTGCGATCTGGGCGAAACGGTCGCCGCTGGCCGATCCCACAGCCTCATTCACCGCCTGCCAAGTCTCTGCCGTCTGCCGTGCCTCGGCGATGTCCGACTCGAGCCCGGCAAGGGCGAGGCCTGCCTGACGGTCAGCGTCCAAGCGTTCCGCGATGCGCCCCTGTTCTTCGGCGCGGGTGGCGGTGGCGGTCTCAAGTGCGGTTTGTTGGGCCACGAGGTCGGCCTCTGGCACCTCGGGCGTGGCCTCAGACTGCAAGGTCGCCAATTCGGCCTGCCGTTCGCGCAGGGCCCCCAGCGCCTCGGCCTGTTCCGTGGTGGCGGCGGTCAGATGGTCGCGGCGGCTGGTCACATCGGACTCAGCGGCGGCGAGAAGGTCCAGCACGCGGTCCAAGGGCAGGTTTGCGGTGGCGCAGGCTGCGGCAAGTGCGGCCCCTGCGCGGCTTAGGCGGTCAGCGGCAAGGGTGGCGGCCTCTGCCGCCTCTGTCGCGGCACCGGACAGGGCCGCAAGGCTGGCGCGGGCGTCGCCTTCGGCCTTTTGCGCCTCTTCCAGCAGGGTCTGCGCGGTCTTGCGCGCCTCATTATGCCGGGTGCGGTGGGTGGCGGTGTCCTCTCCGCCCAGCAGGGCTTGGCGTTCGGTGGTCAGCTTGGACAGGTCGCTTTGGCGTTGGGTCAGGCTTGCAGCGGCAGCAGCATGATCCCGCGTTGCGGCGGCGGCGGCCTCTGTGGCGGTGGCAAGCAGCGGCGACAACGCGGCCAACCTGTCCCGATCTTGCGCCAGTCGGTCGGTCAGGTCTTGCAGATGGGCCACCCGGACGCGCAAACGATCCAAGTCTGCCGCCCCATCCGCGCCATAGGCATCAGGCCGATCCCCAAAGCCCGCCATGATGGGGGCAAGACGGTCGTCGATACGGGCGATGTCCTGCACGGCGGCGGGAATGGATTGGTCCAGCGCGGCAAGGGCGGTTTCCGTCCCACGGATCGCCTCGGCCTTCAGGCGCTGCGCCGTTTCCGCCGTGGCAATCTCGGCGCGGGCCTGTTCGATGGATTGGGTGGCGGTCAGGTGCTGGCGGTCCAAGTCGGCCAACCGCGCCTGCGCGTCACGTGCCCCCTGCCGCGCCTTTGCCAAATCATCGGCCAAGGCATCCAAGCCCGTCACAGGCCCGCGCGGATCATCGGGTACCGTGCCGTGACCCGCCAAGGCATCGCGGGCGGTGGCAAAGGCGGTCTCTGCCTGTGCCACCTCCGCCACCAACTGCGGTGCGCGGGCGGTTTCTGTTGCGATGACCGTTCGCGCTTGGTCTTGCCGGGCCTGCGCGACGAGGGCGGATTGATGCGCGCGGTCGCGGTCACCTTCGGCCTGTTGCAACCTGTCGCGCAGCTCGGCGGCGAGGGCTGCAATCTGGCTGTCGGCCATCAGGGGATGGTCGGTCGCATGACAGACGGGGCAGGGCTGGCCCGCCACCAGATGGCGGCGCAAGTGTTCGGCTTCGGTCGAGGCGGCGGCGAGGGCGGATTCGGTCGGGCGGCGCAGGGCGTCGATCAGGCGCTCTGCTTCGGCCCTTTGGCGGTTTGCGGTTTGCTGGTCAGTCTCTGCCGCTACCGCCGCATCGCTGGCCGCTGTCAGCTTTTGCTCACTGTCCGACAGGGCAAGGTCGGCCTCACGCAGCCTGCCATGCGCCTGCCGCAAGGCTTGCAGATCCATCGCCGCCTGCGCCAGCCGTTGCAGCGTTGCGGCAGGGTCCGTCGCCCGCAGCGCATCGCGGTCCGGGGCCAATGCCGCCTGCATGTCCTGCGCCTGCGCCATCCGCAGGCTGGCCGTCTGGATCTGCTGGGCAAGGGCCGCAAGCGCCGCTTGGTCATCGGTGATCGAAAGCCGCACGGCATCGCGGCGGGTGGACATGCTGGCAAGCTGGTCGGACAGGGCGATGCGGCTGCCCAAGCGATCCTCGATCAGCGCCCAGTGTGCCAAGAGGGTCTGATGTCCCGGCAGGGAGTCCAGCGCGGAAAGGTGCTGGGTCACCGCGTCTTCAAGCGTGGTTTTGTCCCGCGTCAGCTTGGCAAACTGATCCGCGGCCTTGGTCTGCAAGCCGCCCAGACGGTCCACCTCTGCCCCGGCCTTTGCCACCTCATCCGCCGCCGTGGCGATCATGGCGTCGAGCTCGGTGGCGCGGCTCCAATCCTCGGCGAAGGATTTGAACACCTCCTCAGCCCCATCGCGGCTGCGGGTGGCGGCCTGCGCTGCCACGGCGGCCTGCTCCTGCAGCGCCGTCTGCGCGGTGGCCTTGGCGGTCAGATCGTCGCGCTTGGCGGAGGCATCGGCGAGTGCGGCGTGGGCGTCGGCGCGTTCCTTCACCTCACCGCGCAAGACGCGGGCGGCGTCCCAATCGGCAAGCCAATCGCGGTCGGGCTGCACGGCGGCCAAGGCGCGTTCTGCCGTCTCTGACCGTGACGCGGCCTTTGCCAACCGCGTTTGCGCGTCATCCAAGGCCCGCCACTTTGCCAGATCGGCCGAGACCCCGGTCATCGTCACATCATCCGCCACCTGCGCCGCGCGCAAGGTTGCCACGCGGTCGGCCAGTTCCGCGCGCTGCTCCGGCGTCAGCAAACGGTGTTCGGCACGCCGCGCCTCAAGCAACTCCAGCGCCTGCCGCGCCACGCCATGCCGTTCAAAGACCCGGCGCGAGATGTCGCGGTAAATCCCGGTTCCCGTCACCTTTTCCAAGATCGCGGCGCGGTCGGCGGTCTTGGCGGACAGGAAAGCGTCAAAATCCCCCTGCGCCAGCAGCACGGTGCGGCGGAACTCGTCATAGGTCAGACCCGTCAGCGTGACGATCCGGTCATTCACCGCCTTGGCCTGTGTCTCCAGCACCTGACCATCCGACAGGCGGCGCAGGCTGCGGTCGGCGGCTTGCAGGCGTCCGTCGATCTTGCCCCGCGCGCGGCGGGCGGACCATCCGGCCTCATAGGCCAGACCATCGGTGCCGATAAAGGCGACCTCGGCATAGCCATCGGACGCGCCCCGGCGCAGGGCCATGCGGGGGTCGTTGGATTTCAGCTCTTGCCCGTCCGCCTCATCCACGCTTTCGCGGGTGCCTTCGCCCGACAGGCGCGGGCAATTGCCGTAAAGCGCCAGACACATGGCATCCAGCAGGCTGGATTTCCCCGCCCCGGTTTCCCCGGTGATGGCAAAGAGCCCCGCTGTGGCGAGGGGCGCTTGATCCAGCCGGATGTCAAAGGGCTGGGCCAGACTGGCGATGTTCTTGCCGCGAATGCTTAGGATTTGCATGGGTCAGACCCCGTCCATCGCGTCACGAAAGGCGGCGAGGTGGCGATCCTCGGGCACCGTGCCGTGCTTTTTGCGATAGGCGTCAAGGAACAGGTCTTCTGGCAGGGTATCGCGCAGCGCGCGCAGAGGGGGGCGTTCCGCCGCCTTGGTTTCAGGCCGATGGATGCGGATACCAGCCGGGCGAACGGGGGCGGTGCGCAAGAGCGCCTCGGCCCGCGCCATCATGACGGCAGGGGCATCCTCGGCCAGAAGTTCGACATAGACGAGCGGGCGCAGGGCAGGGTCATCAACCGCAGGGATCGCGGCCAAAGCGGTTTCCAATTCGGCCAAGGTCGCGACCCCATTGGCGGGCAGGCGCAGCACGGGCGCGGGCCATGGGATGTCACGGTGGCGATGGCTGAGGGTGCGCCCCTCAACCTCAAGGATCGTCACGCCATGTCGATAGCGGATTTCAGACGCCGACAGGGGAAAGGCGCTGCCCGAATAGCGCACCCGCCCGCCGTCAAGGTTTTGCGGGCCGTGCAAATGGCCAAGGGCAACGTAATCCAGACGCGGGGGATAGATGTCGGGCGGCACGCCTTCGGTGCCGCCGATGAAAAGCCGCCGTTCCGCGCCCTCACTTTCCAAACCGCCCGCGCAATGCAGGTGCCCCATGGCGATCAGCGGCAGATCCCCCGCGACCAATGCCGCCGCCGCCGTCAGATCGGCGTGAAAGCGGCGGACGGCCTCTGTCACGGTCAGGCCATCCTCGGCCTCTGAAAAGCGCAATCCCGTCAAGTCTGCCGCGCGCAGGAAGGGGATCGCCAGGACATAGAGCGCCACTGTCCCATCCGGCCCGCGGACCGGGATCAGATGGGTGGCAAGGTCCACCATATCCCCCACCCGCCGCACCGTGCCGACCACATGGATGTCAAAGCCCTGAAACAGATCGGCCGGCGCTTCCAGCCGCAAGGCAGGGTCATGATTGCCGCCAGAGATCACCACGACCAGACCGGGACGCCGCCGCTTGAACTCTGCCAAGGCGCGATAGAGCAACCGCTGGCTTTCGCCCGACGGGTTGGTGTTGTCGAAGATATCGCCCGCCACCAACAGAAGGTCGATCTCTTCCTCCACGATCACATCGGCCAGACGCGACAGGAACAGGGCATGCTCCGCCTCACGCGACCAACCGTTCAAGGTTTGGCCGATGTGCCAATCCGCCGTATGCAATGCCCGCATGTGTGTCCTTGGCCTTCCGAGCGCAGCAAAGCCCGTGCCGCCGCGTGGTGTTTAGTGTTTCGATGCCAAGCCGGGGCGTCAAGGGTCTGGCCGCTCCGCCATCATCCACCCTGTTCCGTCCGACCGGGGCGGGCTACAGTCCCCCCATCCACAGGACCGCCAAGGACGACCGATGACCGGACCGAATGACACGCCCAAGCCGGGCTTTACCACCCCCACCCTGCCGGGGGCAGAGCCGCCAAAGCAGCGTTCGATCTGGAACCGCATGGCTTTTCACAAAAGCGGCAAGCCGCGCGGGTGGTTGCGCAAGGTGATGCTGAAGGACAAGCAAGGCACGCCCCGGCCCCTCACTCGGCGCATCCTGTTCAAAAGCAACGGCAAGGTGCGACCCGTCTTTGCCCATTGGTATGCGCCCTATGACGGCAACCCGGTCAACGCCCATGTGCAGAATTACGCCGAATTCTTGCGCGGGGTGATCGCTACGGGCCGTCTGGCGCAAGCGCGGACGGTGCATATCGTCACCACGCCGCACACCGAATATGTCGGCGCGGCGCTTGCCCGCGCGATGCGGGGCACGCGGTTGCAGCCCACATGCGCGACCCAGATGCCCGCGCAGTTCGACCATGATCTTTACATCATCGTCACGCCGCAGATGTTCGCCACCCTGCCGCCGCCGGAAAAATCCATCCTGATGCAGATGGAACAGGTCCGCGCGTCAAAATGGGTGACGCCCGCCTATCTGGCTCGGCTGCGCGACAGT
>CALRPK020000115.1:0-6222 GCA_943370015.1 Paracoccus haematequi | reverse complement strand
CCGCTCATCGCCAAAATTGTCCGATGAAGGATCGTTGCGTTCATCCTCGAGCATCTGCACGATCGCTGCACCATGTTCAGCAGTATGACGCCGCGCCGCTGCGTGCCCCGCGCTACGGCGCGCGACGGCCAAAAGCCAGCCGACCGGGTTTGACGGAACGCCCTCCCGCGGCCACTGCGCGATAGCCGCGGCGAACGCGTCCGCCAGCGCATCCTCGGCGGCAGCAAGGTCGCGCGTCCGCGAGGCGAGTATCGCGATCAGCTTGCCATAGGACTCGCGCGCTGCCAGAGTCGCGCGAGCGGTGGCATCGCGGCGCGCGTCCTCCATCAGGTGCTGGCCGGCGGTGGCAGCACGGGACGGATCTCGACCGACCCGCCCGATGCGCAGGGGGCACGTGCAGCCCATTCGAGTGCGGCGTCGAGATCGGGCACCTCGAGGATGACATAGCCCGCCAGCGACTCCTTGGTATCGGCGAAGGGACCATCGGCGACATGCCGCGCGCCGTTCTCGATCCGCAGCGTCGTCGCGGTCTCGGGCGGCCGCAGGACATTGCCGTCAACCATCACGCCTGACTGCACCAGAGCGCCGATATAGGCCTGCCAGCCACCCCAATAGGCCCCGGCCTGCGCCGGGTCCCTGGACTTACCTCTTTCTTCAGAGGTCTCGCGAAACTGTAACATGTATTGCATGGATTTACCTTTCGATCAGGACTGCCGTCGGCAGACGGCACGATACTGGTGAGCATGTCACCCTTCAGTTTTGCCAATTCCCGCCCGTTTGTCACGCGATGTCAGCGTTGTTTCCAGCGTGGCGTGGAAGCGTGCCTTGGAACCCGCGCGCGCCACCTGCGCAGCGATACGACGCGCGCAACGTTTCAGGCGGCCGGCGGCGGAAGCAGCGGGCGGATTTCGACCGAGCCAGCGGTCACGCAAGGAGTCCGCGCAGCCCATTCGAGTGCAGCGTCGAGGTCCGGCACGTCGAGGATAACATAGCCGCCCAGCACCTCTCTGTTGTCCGAAAACGGGCCATCGACGACCCGCCGGGCACCGTCCGTGACACGCAGCGTCGTCGCGGTCTCGGGCGGCAACAGCCCGTTGCCGCTGACCACGGCACCCGACTGAGCAAGGGCACTGATGAAGGCGTTCCAGCCATCGAAATAGGCCCCGACCAGCGCCGGATCGTTGTGCTTCGCCCGCTCTTCGGGGTTCTCGTAGAATTGCAGCATGTATTGCATCGGTATTGCCTTTCTTCCAGGGATGACCGCCCATCGACGGCCCGTTCATGAATGAGCATGCTCATGCCCGCTCATCATCATGTGCGGTGGGCTCACCGCATTTCGACAGACACCGGAATCCGGGCTGAAAAATCTTCAAGAAAAGCATCGCTCGACTTCGAGGGGCGACGTGCTTGTTGCAGATCACAAGACGGAAATCCGTGGGATGGGTCCCGGCGACGATTGGCTGGGTGATCTGATCAGGGCGAAACCGCTGAAGGTCGTCGCGATCGCACTTGCCAACCGCATGGCGCGGGCCGTCTGGGCAATGCTGAGAACAGGCGAGTCCTGGCGAGCGGCGTAAGCCAATGAAATCCGGGCCGGTGACGGCCTGACCGAAATGGCGAGGGCAACGTGAGATGATGGCACACTGACGGACACAAGGCAGGGACACCCCGTTCGAACCGGAGCGCTAAAAGCGCGTGCCATTGATAGGGACCCAAGCCTCACGCGGACGTTCATCAGGGCGCGCGGGATACCGCAAACGAGACGCCGAATACATGGCCGCACCCGACCAGATGCCAAAGATCTCTAAACTCTTGTCACGCGGGAGCCATCCATACATGGTTCGAGGACCACGGCGAGCGGCAATTGATCCGGACGCTCCATGAGGGCCTTCTGGCCGATGGGATCGCGGTGCCGCTGGCCAAGCTTTGCGCCTAGTTCGGCGTGCCGCGGCGGACTGTCTATTGCAAGCCGACCAAGGCAGCGCCAAAGGTCGATCCCCGCTTCGCCGATCCGATCAAGGCTATGATCGAGAAGGAGCCATCCTTCGGCTATCGCACCGTGGCCTGGCTTCTGGGCTTCAACAAAAACACGGTTCAGAGGGTCTTTCAGATCAAGGGCTGGCAGGTCCGCAAACGCCCGATCGGCATGCGCCCCCGGATCGAGGCTGTGCCCTCCGTGGCGACTGCGCCGAACGAACGCTGGTCGACCGACCTGTGTCGGGTCTGGGCCCGGCGCGATGGCTGGACCACGCTGGCCTTGGTCATTGACTGCCACACCCGCGAACTGCTGGGCTGGCATCTGTCGCGATCCGGCAAGGCCACCACCGCCGCAAGCGCCCTGGAGCATGCGCTGATCAGCCGGTTCGGCACCTTGGGCAAGGTCACGCGTGAATTCCTTCAGAGGTCCGACAACGGCCTGGTCTTCACCAGCCGCCGCTATACCGCGCTGGTCCGCAGCTATGGTCTAAAGCAGGAGTTCATAACGCCACACTGCCCGCAGCAGAACGGAATGGTTGAGCGCGTGATCCGCACGCTGAAGGAGCAATGCATTCACCGCCAGCGCTTCGACAGCATCCAGCACGCGACCCGCGCAATCGGCGACTGGATCAGCTTCTACAACAACCGCCGCCCGCATCAGGCGCTGGACATGAAAACCCCCGCCGAGGCATTCGCTTTAGCGGCTTAACCTGTGCAGATTCCGCTGTGGGATACAGCGTCTCCAAATCTAGGGGCTATTCACTGCGATACCAAGATTGCTATACAGTGAAGTCAAATTTCCAAGTTTCCCACTCAGTTGAAACCAGCACCTAGAGGCAGGTGCCTGGCGAATGTGAAGTTAAAGGGGGGTCGAATGTGTACTTTTGTCACATTGATTGCTGCGACGAACGATCTTTTGCGCATCAACGCACTTCTAAAGAGTTCTGACAGCATTGGATGCCACCGACGCGCAGAGCGTATTGACACGGTTGGTCTTCGTTCTTGCCTCGAGCCGGACGAGAGAGAGTTTTGGCTTAACAGATCGCCATGCGACTGTGGCTCCTTTCTTGGAAGCTCCCTTCGGCGCGATATCGATCCGGTCGCAACGCGGTCCGCCGATTTCGAGCGCTATCGCCGTAAAGGCTGGTCTGAGAAGCGCATTCTCCGCGCCTTTGCAGACCGGGACAAAGCCGCCACTCGACGTGCGCAAAGAGTTCAAAATGAGGATGCCATGTACTGGGTCGACTTGCTTGCGTCGTTGGGGGCAGGTTTGGGGTTGAGAAAGATCGGTCTTATGCACCACTTCTACCGCACTCAGCCTGGGTCCGAACCAGAAACAGCAACTCGGGAAATGGCTGGTAACCTATGGGAATCTCATAACTTGTTGGCGTACATGGCGGATGGAGTTATCTACGACTTCTTTATAAAGTAGTGTCTTTGACGTCCTAAGAACGTGGCCTTGAACTTCACGGATTGCCCTGCGGGGATGCTAACTCATTCGATAAGGTGCCGCATCAATTTCGCGTCATGCCTAGAACAAGTACCCATCGATCTGCTTGAGGCTTCACTGTCTACATGACTCATCCCTTCCAGTAGGCAGGTGTGATCGCGGGCAGTATTCTCGGGCCATCAGACGAGGAAGTCGCGCAACGCAGATCGATTTCCCCGAAGAGCCGCTGCAAACCGTGCGTCGATGATCGGCAGGCTCTTGGCGCCATAACATTCATTAATCGCAATAGTTTGCGTGGGTACGACGCTCCGCGTGAGTACAGCCCTCCGAAGGCGTTCAAGAATTACTGAAAGCCTTTGGGGGACATAGACGTCTTCGTAAGGATGATGGAGGGACTAGCCCCTGAGGGTGCCGGGGAAAGGACATCATGACCGACGCGACGTATCTGAAGGCGCACCGCGCGGCAACGATCCTGCGCACATAATGGCAGAGTCCATTGTTTTGCTCGCCCAGCACACCAGCAGGAATCTGTTGACGGAACCACTTCGCTGTAGTTAGTTCGTCTAAGGAACGAATTAAATAGGTGACTCATGGAGCCTGCTCAGTCCCACTCCTTTTCCCGGCAGGTCTCACTCTGCATGGCGATGCAGGCGATCATCCACTGCGGGCCTGTTTCGCGCGCTTCGATCTCCAAGCAGACCGGCCTATCAAAGCAGACCGTGTCGGAACTTGTCCGCATCTTGGAAGAGGATGGATGGGTTCGCGAAACCGGACGCACATCCGGACATGTTGGGCGAACGGCAACCACTTACGAACTCGTGACCGACAGCGCTTTCATGGCCGCAGTCGACCTTGGCGGCACAAAGCTGCGCGTGGCCATCGTCGATCTTGCAGGGACTGTCATCGCCGAGGCTGTCGCCCCGACGCATCCCGATGGTGGGCAATCGGTGGCGCGGCAAATCGGCGATCTCGTCGGCGTTGCGGTATTGGAAGGCAAGGTCGACCGCCAGAAGGTGCGGCAGACTGTGGTTGGCTGTCCGGGTGTGCCTGACCAGGTCAGTGGCGCAGTGCGGTATGCTCCGAACATCGCAGGCATCGACAGTTTCGACTTCCGCGCAGCAGTAGCTGCGGCGACGGAAACACAGGTCATCCTGGAAAACGACGTCAACCTTGCGGTGCTTGGCGAGCAATGGCTTGGCGCCGGGCAAGGGATCGACCACCTCGCCTTCATTGCGCTTGGAACCGGCATCGGTGCCGGGTTGATCGTCAATGGCGCTCTGTTGCGGGGGGCTTCCGGAGCGGCGGGCGAGCTTGGTTATCTGCCCTTCGGTGCCGATCCTTTCGAAGCCGAGTCCCTCCGCGTCGGGGCCTTTGAACGTGTTACCGCCACGCATGGCATACGGTCAGCCTACAAGTCTTCCACCGGGAAGGCGCTTGATGTGCCGTCGATCTTCGGTGCGGCTGCCGAAGGGGATGCCGCGGCACAAGCTGTGCTGGACGGCGTGGCGCGGCAGATGGCGCGGGCGGTGGCCACACTCGGGGCCGTGATCGCGCCAGAGACGGTGATCCTTGGCGGGTCCATCGGCGCGCGCCCCGAGATCATCGCGGCAACCAAGGCCGAGCTTGAACGGTGCTTTCCTTTTCCCATTCATGTCGTCCCAAGCGCGCTTGGCGATCATGCCGCGCTGAGCGGCGCTGTTGCTATTGGCCTGACCGAACTTCACACGGCCCTTTTCGCCCAATCCGCCCCGGGCGCGTCGGTGACGCTGCCGACACCGAAAGCCGGTGTGATGCGGAGGGTTGCCGGATGACCGACGTCGATGCTCTCGTCTGCCGCCTGCGTCTGCATCTCGACACAACCGCAGCGACTGATCTTCTTTCCCGCGCGGTCGGGGCTGCGTCCGTGACCGGCGACGAGGCCGCCATGGTAGCGATGTTGTGGCCCGAGATGGCGCGCCTTGGCCTTGATCCGCAGAGAGAGGATTTTCAGCCGGGTCGCCCGAACATCACCGGGCGGCGCAAGGGGGCTGGGGCAGGCCCCGATCTTCTGTTCATCGGTCATACCGATGTCGTCCATCCGCGGGATTGGGCCGAGCATTGGGCTGGTCAACCTCAGCAGGACCCGTTCGGTGCTACCATCGTTGACGGCGAGTTGTGGGGGCGCGGAGCGGCAGATCTCAAGGCGGGCATATGCACATCACTGGCTGCGCTGGACCTGCTTGACCGGGCTGGCATCAGGCTGGCGGGCAGTGTGTCTTATGCCTTTATCGGCGACGAGGAAAGCGGCGAGCCCGGAACCGGCATCAGCGCGGGGGTCCGGCACTGGACAGATGCCGTTGTCCGGGGCGACCAGCCGCGCCCTGACCTTGCTGTCTATGTCGAGCCGACACGCCTGCAGGTCCTTCCCGTGCAGATCGGCTTCTTTATCGCCGAGGTGACGTTAGTCGGGAAATCCGCCTACTTCGGGCGCCCGGATCTGGGACGCGACGCTCTGAAGGCCGGGCACAAGGTGCTGCAGGCGATCTGGGACCATTCCGACCGGCTTTCTGCGGCGGCAGATGACCCCTTGCTGGGCCGTGCTTTTGTGTTGGTGACCGGGCTGGAGGCCGGAGGGCAGATCGCGGTTCCGGGCGAATGCCGGTTTTCGCTGATAGGCAAACTCTTGCCGGGCGACAGTCTGGACAAGGCGACCGCCGAGCTTGAAGCCGTAGTCCGTGGGGCCGTTCCGGATGACATCGGAATTGAGATCGTCTTTCCGGCAGGGCGGGATCATCCGCGAGGTGGATCAGCCTCGG
>CALRPK020000114.1:0-6239 GCA_943370015.1 Paracoccus haematequi | reverse complement strand
ATCCATCATCGCGTCTTTCCACAGGCGGTGCACGCCGCCCGACATCAGGTCGTTCATGATGTCATAGCGGCTGGCGACGCGGGTAAAGACGCCATGCACCATCCCGGCCTTGTCGCCCTCTGGCACGGTCTGAAAGCCGAAATGGGTGGTGTTGTCCTGATCTTCGGTCATTGTCTCTTGCCGTTCCCGCTGCTTGCCTTTCCTTATAGGGCCGAAGTCAGGCGCTGCAATGCGCCGCCTTGTCCCGCCCCTTCCTGTTGCCAAAGGTCGCCATGCCCGAACTGCCCGAGGTTGAAACCGTCCGCCGTGGTCTTGTGCCGGTGATGGAGGGGCAGGTGATCCAACTGGCGCAGGTCAATCGCCCCGATCTGCGCTGGCCCTTTCCCCCGCGCATGGCCGAACGGCTGACGGGCGCGCGGGTTTTGGCGCTGCGGCGGCGGTCGAAATACATCCTTGCCGATCTGTCCACCGCCGAAACCCTGTTGATCCATCTGGGCATGTCGGGGCGGATGCTGATCTCTGGCGCGATTGTCGGGGAATTTCACCATCACCACCCCGCGCCCGAAAAGCATGACCATGTGGTCTTGGACATGGAGGGCGGGGCGCGCGTGACCTTCAACGACGCCCGCCGCTTTGGCGCGATGGACCTGTTGGACACGGCGACGGCGGAGCGTCACCCTCTGCTTGCCGAGATCGGGCCGGAACCGCTGGGCAACGGGTTTTCGGAAAGCTATCTGGTCGCGCGACTGGCCGGGAAAAACACACCGATCAAATCGGCGCTTCTGGATCAGCATCTGGTAGCGGGTCTGGGCAATATCTACGTCTGCGAAACGCTCTACCGTGCCCGCATCCATCCCGCGCAAAAGGCGGGTGACCTGAACGCCGCGCAGGTGGCCGCCTTGGTGCCCATCATCCGAGAGGTTTTGACCGAGGCGATTGAGGCCGGGGGGTCCTCCCTCCGCGATTATCGGCAGGCGGATGGGGAACTGGGCTATTTCCAGCACAGTTTTCAGGTCTATGGGCGCGAAGGGCAGCCTTGCGCAACGCCCGGGTGCGGATCGGGCATCGCGCGGCTGGTGCAATCGGGGCGGTCCTCGTTTTTCTGCCCGACCTGCCAGCGCTGACGCTGCGGCGCTGCGCCAAGCGACTTGATAACGGGCCGGTTGCTGCTAGGACTCGCGCCCAACTGCCAACCAAGCGGAGCCGGTCATGGCCTATGAGACGCTGATCGTCGAGATCGAGGATGACACCGCCCTGATCCGGCTGAACCGGCCCGATGCGCTGAACGCGCTGAACACGAAGCTGATGCAGGAATTGGCGGCGGCGCTGACGGCGGCGGATGCCAACGACAAGGTGCGCTGCATCGTCCTGACCGGATCGGACAAGGCCTTTGCCGCCGGGGCCGATGTGCGGGAAATGGCCGCAAAGACCTTTGCCGAGGTCTATTTCGACGATCTTTTCGGCCCCGAGGCCGAGACGATCACCCGTGTGCGCAAGCCGATCATTGCCGCAGTGGCGGGCTATTGCCTTGGCGGGGGCTGCGAATTGGCGATGATGTGCGATTTCATCATTGCCGCCGATACGGCCAAGTTCGGCCAGCCGGAAATCAATCTGGGCATCTGCGCCGGCATGGGCGGCACCCAGCGCCTGACCCGTGCCGTGGGCAAGTCCAAGGCGATGGACATGAACCTGACCGGCCGTTTCATGGACGCCGCCGAGGCAGAGCGCTGCGGTCTGGTCAGCCGAATCGTGCCTGCAAAGGACTTGCTGTCCGAGACGATGAAGATCGCGGGCAAGATCGCCGAAAAATCTGCACTGGCGGTGATGGCGGTGAAAGAATCGGTCAACCGCGCGCAGGAAACCACCCTGCGCGAAGGGCTGTTGTTCGAACGTCGTGCCTTTCACGCCAGCTTCGCGACCGAGGATCAGAAAGAAGGTATGGCCGCCTTTCTTGAAAAGCGCACCCCGCAATTCCGCGACCGCTGAAGGGGCCGGGACATTTTCCCTGTTCCCTTTCCCCACCTTTTGCACTAAGCGCTGCCGTCACATGCGCGTGGGCCCGCTTAGGCAAGAATCGAGTCCGTCCTTTCCGGGATGGGTCTTTGGGTCTTTATCGTGCAACCGAAACGCAACGAAGACCCGAGAAAGACCTGACCGATGGCAAATTCCGAACAGTCCAAAAAACGCGCCCGCCAGTCTGAGGCGCGCTATGCCGTGAACAAAGCCCGCCGTTCGCGCGTCCGCACTTATATCCGCAAAGTCGAAGAGGCGCTCGCCTCGGGTGATGCTGCGGCTGCTGAAGAAGCGCTGAAGAACGCCCAGCCGGAACTGATGCGCGGCGTGTCCAAGGGCATCCTGCACAAGAACACCGCCTCGCGGAAAGTGTCGCGCCTCGCATCGCGCGTGAAGACGCTGGCTGGCACCAAAGCCTAATCCAGATATTAGAATTTTTGACGAGGGGCGTGGCCGAAAGGCTGCGCCCTTTTGCATGTCTGCCCGCCCAATCCTGACAGATGTTGCACGCGGACACAGGCTGCCGGGATTCGCTCAGGCGAAGGTCTGTCAAGCGCGAAGATTGGTTGCGGATGGCGCGTCAGGGGCGCTAGCGTGATGGGGCGATTCACTACGTCTTGGGGGACATGACACAGGCCCGATCGGGTTGGACTGACTGGCGAAATGCTGCCAAGCCTTTGTATAGTCAGACCTTTTCTGATTCGGCCAACGTGTCTGTGTTGTCTGCCATCGGCAGATCACATTGCGGCGCTGCACGTCACGGGCCTTTTGGCCCGCTTGTTTTGTGTTGTGCCGATGTCTGGAATGGACCGGATAACTCTGGCTTTGGCATGACCTGCCGGGCTAGATTTTCCGGTGATTTCCGTCCGGGCCGTTGCGAACCGCAGGGGTGGGGTGAGCGGTCAGAAAAACAGCAGATGTCGCGGGCAGGGTGGTCCGCAAGACATCCACGGACGGGTAAGAACATGACGAATGAGACTTGGGGATCGGTCCGTGAGGATTTGGTCAAACGCGTGGGCCGGAACAACTATGTCACGTGGATCGAACCGCTGAAACTGGCCGCATTCGCCGATGGCGTGGCCCGATTCGAGGTGCCGACGTCCTTTTTCGGGGATTGGGTGTCGCGCAATTTTGCCGACCACATCCGCTCTCATATGAATGCCGCCGGGGTGGCTGTGGAACGGGTTGAGTTTGCCGTATCCCGCCCCGGTTCGTCTGCCCCTGCCCCCGCCGCCGCGCCGGTCCAAACCGCTGCGCCCGAATCTGTGCCGCCGCGCCGGTCAAACCCGGTCCGTAGCCGCACCGCTGACGCGGATGAGGTGCCGGGCGCGCCGCTCGATTCGCGCTTTACCTTTGACAGTTTCGTGGTGGGCAAGCCCAACGAATTGGCCCATGCCGCCGCACGGCGCGTGGCCGAAGGCGGGCCTGTCACCTTTAACCCGCTTTTCCTGTATGGCGGCGTGGGGCTGGGCAAAACGCACCTGATGCACGCCATCGCCCATGAATTGCAAAGCCGCCAGCCAGAGCTGCGCGTGCTTTACCTGTCCGCCGAACAGTTCATGTACCGCTTCGTGCAGGCCCTGCGCGAACGCCAGATCATGGATTTCAAGGAGCTGTTCCGCTCCGTTGATGTGCTGATGGTCGATGATGTGCAGTTCATCGCGGGCAAGGACAGCACGCAGGAAGAATTCTTCCACACCTTCAACGCGCTGGTCGATCAGAACAAGCAGATCGTCATCTCTGCAGACCGCGCCCCGGGTGAGATCAAGGATCTTGAGGATCGCATCAAATCCCGCCTGCAATGCGGGCTGGTCGTGGACCTGCACCCGACCGATTACGAATTGCGCTTGGGCATCCTTCAGACCAAGGCCGAACACTACCGCACGCAATACAAAGGCTTGCAGATTGCCGATGGGGTGCTGGAATTCCTCGCCCATCGCATCACAACCAATGTCCGCGTGCTGGAAGGTGCCTTGACCCGGCTTTTCGCTTTTGCCTCGCTGGTAGGCCGCGAAATCACGCTGGAACTGGCGCAGGACTGCCTTGCCGATATCCTGCGCGCGTCAGACCGCAAGCTGACGATTGAGGAAATCCAGCGCAAGGTGGCGGAACATTACAACATCCGCCTCTCTGACATGATCGGCCCCAAGCGGCTGCGCACCATCGCGCGGCCCCGGCAGATCGCGATGTATCTGTCTAAGCAATTGACCCCCCGGTCCTTGCCGGAAATCGGGCGGCGCTTTGGCGGTCGGGATCACACCACCATCATGCACGGTGTGCGCAAGATCGAAGAGCTGATGACGATGGACAGCCAACTGTCCGACGACATCCAGCTGTTGCGCCGTCTGTTGCAGGGCTGATCCGATGCGATTGTATATCTTTGCCATTGCCGCGCTGTGCGCGTCACCGTCCTTTGCCATGGTGTCCGGATTCTACGACAGCGCCAACAAGATCGCCGCGATTTTCGCATCGGGCGCTGTGGCGGATGCGCTCGGACAGGCCCCGGTCGGGTCGGTGTCGGAAATCGGCACGGCCAAGGATGGCGCAGGGCAATGGATGATCCGCACGCAGGACTGTGACCTGATCGTGAATGTGATCGCCCAACCCTTGCCCGAAGGCATGGTGGGCACGCCGGATTACACGGTGGAAATCGCCAAGGGTTGCGATTGATGCCGCAGCGGCGCGGTCTGGCAGCATTTGTTCCGTGCTTTGCCCGCATCCGCGCCAAACCGCTTGTGAACGCCAATAAACCCGCTAATTTCACTCTCCCCGACCCCAGAGCCGATCCAGGGGTCGGCACGAAGGCGCGGGGCAAAAACGGATGGGGATGGTAGGATGAAACTCTCGATCGAACGCGGCACGCTTCTGAAGGCGCTGGCACAGGCGCAATCCGTTGTCGAACGCCGCAACACCATTCCGATCCTCGCCAACGTGTTGATCGAGGCTGAGGGCGCGCAGGTCAGCTTCCGCGCCACCGATCTGGATATCGAAGTGGTCGACCGCGCCCCCGCTATGGTGGAACGCCCCGGCGCCACCACGGTGTCCGCCGTGATGCTGCATGAGATTGTGCGCAAGCTGCCCGACGGCGCTTTGGTCAATCTGACCGAAGATGGATCGAACGGCCGTCTGACCATCACAGCAGGTAGGTCGACCTTCAGTCTGGCCACCTTGCCGCGCGAAGATTTCCCGGTGATGGCGACATCAGAGTATTCGTCGAATTTCTCGGCCCCCGCAACGATCCTGCGCCGATTGTTCGACAAGGCGAAATTCGCCATCTCGACCGAGGAGACCCGCTATTATCTGAACGGCGTCTATATGCATGTGGCCACGGGAGACTCGGGCCCGGTGCTGCGCTGCGTGGCGACCGATGGCCACCGTCTGGCCCGCATCGACACCCCGCTGCCCGATGGCGCGCAGGGGATGGCGGGCGTGATCGTGCCGCGCAAGACCGTGGGCGAATTGCGCAAACTGCTGGACGATGATGACGCGACCATCGCCGTGTCGGTGTCGGAAACCAAGGTGCGCTTTGCCACCCCGGCGATCACGCTGACATCCAAGGTCATCGACGGCACCTTCCCCGATTACACCCGCGTCATCCCCACAGGGAACACCCGCCGGCTTGAGGTGGACGCCTCAGAATTCGCCAAGGCGGTGGACCGTGTGGCCACCGTGTCATCCGAACGCTCCCGCGCGGTGAAGCTGTCACTGGATGAGGATCGTCTGGTCCTCTCCGTCAACGCCCCCGACAGCGGCGCGGCTGAGGAGGAACTGGCCGTCGCCTATGGCGACGAACGGCTGGAAATCGGCTTCAACGCCAAATACCTGCTGGAAATCGCCTCTCAGGTGGACCGTGAGAACGCCGTGTTCCTGTTCAACTCCTCGGGTGATCCCACGCTGATGCGCGAAGGCAATGACATGAGCGCGGTCTATGTCGTGATGCCGATGCGCGTCTGACAGGGCAGCGGGGCATTTGCCGGTTCAATTCCATCCAAAGCAGGGCAGTGTGGTGCTCGTGCGTTTCGATGGAGCATTCAACGAGCCGGAGATGGTCAAGCCTCGGCCCTGCGTGGTCATTTCTAAAGCGATGAAGTCGCGACCCGGTCTGTGTACGGTCGTTCCGCTGAGTACGACTGCCCCTTCACCCGTGATGCCGTATCATTGCGCGTTGGAGCTTTCCCTGATGCTTCCGGAAAAGCCCATAGGCACCAAGCGCGATCTCGGACGCG
>CALRPK020000113.1:0-6254 GCA_943370015.1 Paracoccus haematequi | reverse complement strand
CCGCTTCCTGCAACGTGAGGATGGCTTGCCGAACGAGACGCTTTATTCCTTGTTGCCCGACCGCAGTGGTGCCCTGTGGATCACCACCAACAACGGTCTTGTCCGCATGGACCAGAAGACCAAGGCAATGACAGTCTACCGCGCCCGTGATGGCCTGCAAGGCGCGGAGTTCAACTTCAACGCCCATGCCGCACTGTCGAATGGGCGCATCTTTGTGGGTGGCATCAACGGCTTTTCCATCTTTGATCCGCAGCGTATCAGCACGAACACGCTGCCGCCCCGACTGGCGCTTGCCTCGGCCACACCTGCCGATCCAGTGCCAAGGGGCAGCGCGCCGCAAATGCTGGACCTGACCTTTGGCGTGCGTCACCACGACGAACCCTCAGAAAACCGGCTGCGCTGGCGGTTGGAGCCGCTGGATGCCGACTGGCAAGAAGCAAAGGGCGTTTCCCATCACATCTTTCGGGAAAACCTGCCCGCCGGGGATTATCAGTTGCGCGCGGTGGGACTCAGCCCGGCTGGGATTGCGAGCGCAGAGATCAGCTTGCCATTTCGGGTCGCGCAGACCCCATGGCTGCGGTGGCAAGCGTTTCTGGGCTATGCCGTTTTGGCAGCGGGCAGCGTCGCTGCAATGCTCTCTTGGCGCACCGCGCAGGTGCGTCGGCGGAACCTGGAGTTGCAAGATCAGGTCACGGCCAAAACCCGCGAACTGGTGGCAAGCAATGCGGCGCTAGTGGCGGTGGCACGGGACCGAGCAAGCTTTTACAGCCGGACCGCCCATGAAATCCGCACGCCGCTGTCCCTGATCCGGGCACCACTGCAAAACATCCTCGCGGCCAAGACCCTGACCACGCCGGATCGCCGCAACGCGGAATTGATCGAACGCGCAACCCGCCGTTTGCTGCAGATCACCCAGGCTATGGCGGCGGTGTCGCAAGGCAAAGGCACCATGGGCACCGGTCTTGCCACGGTGGACATCCAAGCCCTGATCGAACCGATCCTCGGGCTTTATCGGGAAAGCGCTGCTTTGCGCGGTGTGGCTTTCCAGACAGAAATATCGGCTGAAGGCGCGTTGACCATAGATCACGCCTCAGCCGAGACGATCTTGCACAACCTGCTGTCCAATGCCGTCAAGGCGGCGCCGGCGGGCGGCACAGTCAATGTCACGATACGCCTGATGGTGGGCCAGCTTGACATCACGGTTCGCGACGATGGACCGGGCCTTCCCGCCGAAGCGTTGGCGCGCATATGGGACCATGCCCGGCGCGATGACCTGCCTCCTGCGCAGCGCGGAACTGAATTGATCGGAGCCGCGCTGCGGATGGCTGGTGGTCAACTTTCTGCCGAACCACAGGGCCCTGAAATCCGTGTTACCCTGCCCGTTCGGGGCCACAGCAATGACAACAACCTGTTCGTCCTGACAAAAACGCAGGACAGCCGCATCCTGATCGTCGAGGATGACCGGGATTTGCGGGAGTATCTGACGAATCTCTTGGCACCCTTGGCCGAAGTGCGGGCGGTCGCGTCCGTTTCTGCCGCACGCCGCGCGATCGATAGTCAGATGATTCATCTGGTGCTGTGCGATGTGATGCTGCCGGACGGCAACGGTTTCGACTTCGGCAAGTGGCTCAAGCAACAGGCCGAGACGGCGCACATCCCACTGATCTTCCTGACTTCGCTTAACGACAAGTCGTCACATGCAAAGGCGCAGGAGGTTTGGGCGGATGATTACCTGACAAAGCCCTTCGATCCGGATTCGGTGATTGCCAAGGTGCGCTTACGCCTGCGCGCCACGGCAGCCATCCGCGATCATCTGGCCCGGCAAGCCGCTAAGCGGCCTGTCGCTGCCCCGGCAACCGCACCAATGGCGCCGCAAGATTTACGATTCACCGACCGTTTTAGCCTTTTCCTGCAAGACCAGATCGGCAATCCAGACGCCTCATTGGAGGACGCCGCCAGCAGTTGCAACATGAGCAAGCGCGCCTTTCAGCGAAAGCTGGAGACACTGTTTGGACAAAGCTTCTCAGCCCTGTTGACCTCTGCCCGCATGGCCCGAGCCGCCACGATGCTGCAAACCGGCCAAAGCGTAACCGAAGTTGCCACTGCCTGCGGCTTCCGTAACCTGTCAAGCTTTTCTCGCCAGTTCAAGGAAACGCACGGTGTGAGTCCACGGGATCATATGAAAAAGCCTGCCCAGATTTAGCGGCCCGTGCCGAAGATCGTGCTTGAGACGTCAGACTCGGTGCGGTCGCTTGCAGAGTCGCGTCAAAGGAGGACACCTTTTGGTTGCATCACATTGATCGCTCTTGATCGAAGGTGCTGGGTCAAGTGGAGGGTTGGGCAAAGTGTCAGTTCGTGTTGCGCGGTGGGTAGGGTCCGCCTTGGTCGCGGTAATGATTTCATACGGAAGCGGAGCGAAGGCCGCAGAAGACGTCGAGCTTTCACAGATCATGGCCGATCTTTACGCAGTCGTGAGCGATAGCACGAACCAAGCGATGGAAGTAACCTCCGAAAAGCTGATCGAGAAGATGATCGACCGCGTCTACAAGGTTGGCAAGATAACCCCCAAAGGCCGTGAGATCGTTCTGCGACGCGCGATGCGTGACCTGAAAGAAGCAGGTGCATCAGGACTAGCGACCGACTTGGTGGTCGATGCAGTGGTGGGCGCGGTCGCCACTGCAGTAATGGAAGACATCCTCGCCCAAGACGTTCCCACAGCGGTGAAGGTGCCTCTCGCCGCGACAGCCTATATCACGCTCAAAAGCAGCTACGTCTTTTTCGCCAGCAATGGAAACCTGGCAGCGCTGACGGTCGGACAATCCAAGCTTTTGTTGGAAGTAATTGCGACGGACATCAAAGCAGCCAAGGAATGGGTCGATGCGAAAGATGCCCTGAACCACGCTCGACTCCGCGAGACTATGTTATCCGCCTATCTTGATTACGTCCGGGTCGCTTCCACTACAGTCAGTAGAACCGAATTTGACCGCGCCGAACGTGCCCTGAAGGATGCCTTCGACGCTGCACGGCGCGAATTTGGCATACGCGACGTGAACCTGACGAGCACAGGCGCAGGAGCAACGGTTAACGGTGCAGCCGAGACCTTCGTCAAGCGGCCAATTGAGCGCCTCTTCGACGACTTACAACGAACGCTCCTTGTGGACAAAGGAAAGTTCTCTCCGCCAGCGCAGTTAGAGGTGCGGTTCAACACGCCCACACCTATTCTTCCAGCCAACCTTAAGATTGATCAACCTTTCATCCCCGCGCTGGCTGCCCCGGTTCAGCAGCCCCCCCTACAGACAAACTTCGCAGAGGCACCCGCTGTAGAACCAAGTCCGACTGCATCATCTTTATGGGCCGGGCACATGACTTTAAGCGGACGCACGACCAGCGGTGTTGATCCCGTGGCGGAAATTGTCGGGCCAATGGCGGCCAGCGGGCAAGCACCGGTCAGCCAATTCATCCTGTTCCGGCCCGGTATTGGCGCAATGTCCCAACCCATCCAGGGGGTGCAAAGTGACGAAGATATCGGTCACGATTTCAGCCATCTGATCTGGGGCGATTGGGACGGCGCGACGCGGCAATGGACCGACCCGTCTGATGGCCCGGTGACGGCGCTGTCGGGGTTCTTCACATATGGTCAGTTGACCCTGCCAACGGCCAGGATGCTTGGAACCGCGACCTACACCGGAAAACTGCGCGGCGACGTGATTGAGGATGGCGGGACAATCCAGCGCGGTATGGCTTACGGTGATTTCGGCCTGACGGCGAACTTTTCATCCGGCGCGCTTGGCGGCTGGCTGGCCATCTCAGGAAGCAACTCGACCAACTATGTCGCTGTGACAGATATTTCGTCGGCGCGCATCCAGCGTCTTTCTGACCGCATCAGCTTTACCGGGAACCTCGGGGGCAAAGGCTTGCAAGGCAGCATACACGGCCAGTTCTACGGCCCGAATGCCACCGAAATGGGGGGCGGTTATAGCTTGGCCTCGACGAACGGTCAGGGATCGACCCACGGCATCCTTATGGGCTGGGAAACACGGGCGATGCCGCAGCGCCCGGTCGGCGACGGACTTTCCATAGCAGTATATCACGGCCAGATTACCAGCAGCCAAGGCCCCAATTCCGTTGTCGATAAAGGCGTCGATCTGACGACCATGCCCACGGCCGCAGCGCCGGTGGTGGAAATGTTGACCCCCGAGAATTCCGGTAGCGTCACGACAACTACGGTATTCGCGCGAGGAGACTATGCCTATGCCTCTTGGGGGAAGTGGGCGGCAAACGCCTCTTCGACGCCAGACCTTTCCGCGGGCGGCTACTGGGTCGCAGGCGAGGCAACCTGGGATTCAGCCGTCAACGCCAAAACGGGGACCGCCCAATACAGCGGCGAAATCGTTGGGGATTTCAACCGTTTGGTAGACGAAACGATCGACCCGCTCGGCACACGCCGCGCAATGACCGGGACAGTCAACCTGACCGCAGATTTTGACAACGACAGCATCAGCGGCGAAATGACGATGACCTCTGGCGCCTTCACCACAGGGGCTTTGCCAATCGACACCACACTGAACGGCGGGCGGTTCACCCATGAGCAAAGCTTGCAGGACGAAGCGGCGACCTATGGAATGCAGGGCAAGTTCTTCGGACCCAATGCCGAAGAGATCGGCGGGTCAACCTGGGCCTTTACCAATGACGGCTCCTACAATGGGGTCTTCCGTGCAGATCAGTGATAAACAGGGCAAGCTGATGACAAAGTCGATGTTTGTGGCAGCCGTCGTTCTGACGCTTGCCGGGTCCGGACAGCTTATGGCCGCCACGCCAGCCGAACTGACCGAGGCCGAAAGCTTTTTGGCAAATTCAAAGCCCCGCGCTGCCCTGCGCCTCTTGACCCGCTCACATGATCCAGCGACGGCCAAGACCCAAGAGTTCTTCCTTTTGGGCGTAGCGGCAAAGCAGGCGGGCGAATATCACAAGGCTGAAGAGCATTTGCTGCGTGCAAAGGCATCTGACCCCAGCGCCGGTCGCATCCGTCTGGAATTGGCCGAGGTGCAATTCGCCCTCGGCAAACCGGACGCCGCACGCGCTGAATTGCTGGCCGTTCAGACAATGAACCCACCGCCTGAGGTTAGGCGTAACATCGACACTTTCGTGGGCCAGATTGATGCGGCCAAGATGGATCCGTCGCGCGCACCGCGCCCGCCGAAAAACTGGAGCGCCTTTCTTACTGCGGGGCTTACGCTGGACAGCAACGTAAATGGCGGTCCTGACCGAGCAATGGTTACCCTGTTTGGCCTGCCTTTTACCCTTTCGTCCGACGCGACGGAAACCGCCGACGAGGTTCTGACCCTACGCGCGGGTGTGACCCACACCCTTGGCGTCACGGACAATTTGGACTGGACCAGCAACGCACGCGTGGACATGAAGGCCGCAAGCACCGTCAATGCATATGACACGATGACGGTAGAGGTATCCACCGGGCCCAGCTTGACCATCACCGACCGCTTGTCCCTGAACATTCCGATCAGCCAGGCGATGGAATGGGATCTGACACCCGGACGATGGACGGCACGGACCATGGGCATCGAACCCCGCCTTCGCTTTGTGGCCGGGCCGACTCTTCAGATGTTTCTGGATGCTGAACTGACGCGCAAAGTCTTTCGCGACAATACTGCCCGCGACGTGACCGAATGGAGCCTGTCTCCTGCACTGAACTACCGGATCAGCCCGTCCGGCTTGCTGGCAATGGGTGTGCAGGTCGGCGCCGCTACGGCCCGATCCGACATCCACAGCAACACGATGCGTGGTGGACACTTCGGCTATCAACATCGCTTCGACGGCCTAGGATTGACCGCGGGGATCACGCTGAGCGCTACGGAAACACGGTATAAGGGTGTGCAGCCTGCCTCTGGCGTCGCCCGTAACGACCTTTTACGACGCATTGACGCGACCCTGGCCTATGCCGTGCCGGATTGGTGGGGAACCGAGCTGATAGGAACGTTGGGATATCAGGACAACTCGAGCAACATTGAAATGCAGGACTTCGACCGGACGCAGCTTTCTGTGGCGCTGACCAAGCGGTTCTGATGAGGTCTAAGACCATCCCTCTTTCAGGTCACGCAGCACGGGGGACCGTTTCGTCGCCAATATGCACCGAAGATGTGCGTTGTGCCATTAAGCCTATGAACTAAGCGTGGGCGTTGTGCGGATCGCCATGACCGCATCCCTTTCCCCCACCACCCCCTTGCCAATATCACTTG
>CALRPK020000112.1:0-6257 GCA_943370015.1 Paracoccus haematequi | reverse complement strand
ACGCGACCCAGACCACCGTCGCCGTTTCGGGCAGCTTCTCGGGCGTGACCGCGAAAGCGATCTACATGACCCGTGACACCGCTGGCTTCGACCCGGAGTCCTATGGCGTGTCGGCTACCTACGCGATGGACGCGATCTCGGTCACCGGCTTCTACCGTCAGGAAGAAACCTCGGCCACCAACACCGCCTACTTCCAGGGCATCGGCGCTTCCTACTCGCTGGGCGGCGGCGCGACCTTGGCTGGCGGCATCGTGAACAACGATGGCCTGACCAAAGCCGACCTGGGCGTGAACTTCTCGTTCTAATCCAACGCGCTTCGGCGCTGTGGATGGGGGCGGACCTTCGGGTCCGCCCCTTTTCTTTGGCCACACCCGTGGTGGAGACGGGGATGGCATCCCGCCCCCCGCGCGCTATGTAAGGCGCGACGGACAAGCGGGGCGCGCGACGATGACCACGGCACTGGCAAGCATTCTGGACAAACTGCATCAGGCGGAACTGGCTGCTGGCCGCGCGGCGGGATCAGTGCAGTTGATCGCCGTGTCCAAGGTCCAACCGCTGGAGCGTGTGGTCGCCGTGTTGCAAGACGGTCACCGCCTGTTTGGCGAAAACTATGTGCAAGAGGCGCAGGGCAAATGGCCCGACCTGCGGGCAGAGTTCGGCCCCGTCGCCGTGCACATGATCGGCCCGTTGCAGACCAATAAGGCCAAAGTCGCGGTGGAACTGTTTGACGCCATCCATTCGCTGGACCGCCCGTCGCTGGCGGAGAAACTGGCATCGCTGGCGCAATCGCGCGGCACCTCGCCCGATCTGTTCGTGCAGGTCAACACGGGCGAGGAACCGCAAAAGGCCGGGATATTACCCGCCGATCTGGATGCCTTTATCGCCGATTGCCGCCGCCGCGACCTACCGCTGCGGGGTCTGATGTGCATCCCGCCCGAGGCAGAGGATGCTACCCCACATTTCCAGATGCTGGCCGACATGGCCGCGCGCAACGGATTGACCGGGCTGTCGATGGGCATGAGCAGTGATTTCCCTGCCGCCATCGCTGCCGGGGCCACCCATGTGCGGGTGGGATCGGCGCTGTTTGGTGCGCGGGATTACGGGGCGCGCTGACCTCACGCCGCTTCACGCCATCGGCACAGGGTGAAACGGACAGGTGCACAGCGGCGCGGGCGGCGTTATATTCGGACCATGATGCTTCGCTCTGCGCTTTTCGCCCCGCTTGTCGCCGTTTTGTTTGCGCTGCCCGCGCAAGCCGAACTGATCCCGCTCAACCGGATCAGCGCCTATCTCAATGGCCTGACCACGGCGGCGACGGATTTCACGCAGGTGAACGCGGACGGCTCTATCTCAACCGGGACGATCAAGATCAAGCGACCGGGGCGGATGCGGTTCGAATATGCGCCCCCCGATGCGTCGCTGGTGCTGGCGAGCGCGGGTCAGGTGGCGATCTTTGATTCCAAATCGAACCAGCCGCCCGAACAATACCCACTGACGCGCACACCGCTGAACCTGATCCTGTCGCCCACGGTGGATCTGGCGCGTGCCAACACCGTCGTCGGCCATGCCGAGGTTGAGGGGACCACCCGCGTCGCCGTGCAAGACCCGGAACATCCGGAATATGGCTCGATCGAGTTGGTGTTTACCGATCAACCGCTGCAACTGCGCCAGTGGATCATCACGGATGACATGGGCGCGCAGACCACGGTGATCCTTGGCAATCTGGCGGCAACGGCGGATTTCCCGCCGTCCACCTTCAGCATCACGTCAGAGCAGCAGCGCCGGAACTGATCCGCCGCTTACAACTTTCCGCAGCTTGCCAATTGTCCGCGATACATTTCGGCGCGTGATCCAACACGGGCCGCGACGTCCACCAGCCACGGTTTGCCAAGATAGCTTTGGTTGCGGAACCCGTTGCGGCCTTCGTGATAGGCCAGATACTGCGATTGCGCGTCATACTTGGAAATGCCGAGTTCGCGGCTGCTTTCGTCCATGTACCAGCCCATGAAATCTGCCGCGTCAGAGATGTCGTCGCGCCGCGCGCCACGCCCGCCCGCTTCGTCGCGATATTCTTCCCATGTGCCATCCAAGGCCTGACTGTAGCCAAAGGCCGACGACTGCCGCCCCATCGGGATCACACCCAACGCATAGCGATGCGGGGTCCGGGCGTTGCCGATGAACTTCGATTCCTGATGGATCGTCGCCATCTGCACGTGAATGGGAATGCCCCAACGCCGCTCTGCCGCTTTCATCGCCCGATAGTATTTCGGCCGCTCATTCAGAATGGCACAGGCGTCATCAAGATTACGAGGCGCCGAATACCTGCCGCCCCCGCAAGAGGCGAGCAAAAGCAACAGGATCGACGCGCGGAGAAATCTGCTCATTGCCCCTCGCACGTTTATATTTTGTCAAATGATATGCGAAATCGCACGCCGTGGGAATGCCTAACGCTCCGCACCGCTGGTCCGATGGCGGTGACCGTCGAAAATGTGATCATCCCAAAAGACAACACCCCCGGACCGTGCCGGGGGTGTTGCAGGACATCAGCCTGAATTCACAGCTTTCCGGCGTTCTGTTGCAGCATCATGAACGTGTCGAAATTATATTCAGCCACCTGCGCCCAAGTGTAGTGTTCCGACCGGAACGCCTTGATCGACCCCCACAGCTTGGCAAAGGCGGGGTTGGTCGCCTCCATCTCGGCATAGACCTCATTGGCGGCGTTGAAGCAGGCTTCCAGCACCTCTGGGGTGAAGGGGCGCAGTTGCGCGCCTTGCGCCACCAGCGATTTGATGGCGGTCGGGTTCTTGAAGTCATACATTTGCAGCATGTTCGCATCAGCGGCATGCGCAGCGGTGCGCAACAGCGACTGATAGGCGGGCGGCAGTTCTTCGTATTTCGCCTTGTTGAACATGAAGTGGACAGTCGGCCCACCTTCCCACCAGCCGGGGTAATAGTAGTAAGGCGCGACCTTCACGAAGCCGAGCTTTTCGTCATCATAGGGGCCGACCCATTCGGCCGCGTCGATGGTGCCCTTTTCCAGCGCGGGATAGATGTCGCCACCCGCGATTTGTTGCGGCACGACGCCCAGTTTTTCCAGCACCTTGCCCGCAAAGCCGCCGACCCGCATCTTCAGGCCCGACAGATCGGCGACGGTGGTGATTTCCTTGCGATACCAGCCGCCCATCTGCACGCCGGTGTTGCCGCCCGGCAGCGCCACGATGTTATGCTGGGCAAGGAATTCGTTATAGAGATCAATGCCCCCGCCGTGGTAATGCCAGGCGTTCATCCCCCGCGCCGACAGCGAGAACGGCACCGCCGCCGCGACGGCCCAAGCCGGATCCTTGCCCCAGTAGTAATAGCCGACCGTGTGGCAGGCTTCGATATTGCCCGCCGTCACCTCATCCGCGGCTTGCAGACCGGGGACCAATTCGCCCGCAGCAAAGACCTGAATCTGGAAATTGCCATCGGTGGCTTCGGACAGATATTTCGACAGGACTTCCGCCCCGCCATAGATGGTGTCCAGCGACTTGGGAAAGGACGAGGTCAGACGCCACGTCACCTTTGGCGCAGCCTGCGCAAGGGCGGGTGCGGCCAGCGCAGCAGCCCCGGCACCGCCCAATGCGGCCTTGGTCAAGAAAGAACGACGATCCATTGAAACAACCTCCCGTTTTCGTTGAAACTTTGACGGCCACGCTTGGGCGGGCATACAACCTTGCAGGGAGCACCAGAATGCACGCCCTGACAGGTCTGTCCAGCCAGCTTGGAAAGTGACGCGACGAAAACTGGGATGGGGCGGCGGGGTTCAGCCGCCCCGGCGCACGATGGCCTCCAGGTCGATGACCTCTGGCTCTGGCGGGGGCGGTGGGGTTGGTTCGGGTTCTGGCGCGGGGGCGGGACGATCCTTGACCAACAGCGGCAGCAACTCTGCCCCCGTGGCAGAGGGGCCCGAGGTTTCGGGCGGTTCGCGCCATGACAACGTGTCAAACCCGCCGCAGTTTTCGCAGATCGGGTCCCATTTGGCATGGATCGCCTGACAGCGGTCACAGCACCAACGCGCGCCCCGCGGGGCCGTCAGGGCCCGCGCCATCCAACCGCGCACCACGGCGTCATCCGCCCCCTGCCCGCGTTCGATGGCCGCCATGATCGCAATCGAACGTTGCGTGGGGTGCTTTTCCGCCAGATCGCCCAAAGACCGCCGCGCGGCGGGGAAATCCTCAGCCGTGATGTAAAGTTCAGCCATCAGCAGGCGGGTTTCTTCGTGGTCGGGATGGTTGGCGACCAGCGTCTTGAAACGCTTGATCCGCGCGTCCGGCGATTCATCGGGCACGATTTCGGCAAAGGCGGCAGCAAGGTCGGGATGCGGTTTGGCGTCCCATGCCTTTTTCAGCACGCGCGTCGCGTTCTTGGCATTGTCCTTGTTGATATAGCTGCGCGCCGCCATGACAGCGGCGGGGATCAGGTCGGGCGATTGCTTGTTCGCCTCAATCGCGGCTTCGCGGGCCTCAATCGTGGCGTCCTCGTCCAGCACGGTCGCGGCCAGTTGCAGCGCCAGCACCGCATCGCGGCGGCGATAGACATCCTTGGGCAGGGTGCCTGCCTTCAGCTTGGCCCCCAAGGTGGCGCGGGCACCCTTCCAATCGCGCTGTTCGGTCTGCAACCGCAGCAGGATGTCCTGTGTTTCGGTATGCTTTGGCCGCAGTTCAATGGCCTTTTCCGCCAGCTTCAGCGCGGTCGCCGTGTCCCCTTCGGCCAGCTTTTGCTGCAAGAGGCCACGAATGCCGACAAAGCGGGTATGGGGGGCAGAGAGCATGTCCTTATACGCCTCAGCCGCGCGGACGGTGTCGCCCGCCGCCTCGGCCGCTTGGGCCACCAACAGCGTCGTCAGCGCCGGGTCGTCCAGATAGTATTCCGCCTTGCGCGCCCGGGCGAGGGCGAGCCGCCCCTCACCCGCCGCAAGGGCGAGCAAGCCTTCGGACAGGGCCTGATAACCTTTGCGTTCGCGGTTGCGGTCGAAATAGCGCGAGATGGCGGTTTCATCGCCATTGGCAAAGCGCAACACGGCAACGAGCAGGCCGACCAGTTTCATCACCAGCCACAGCACCACGATCAGCACCAAGACGCCGATCAGCAGTTGCAAGGGCCCAAGGGAAAGCTCCCACCCGGCGGCGGTGATGCGGACCGCGCCGCCCGCTTCCAGCAGGAAGGTCGCGCCCAGCGTCAAAAGCGCCAGAACCGCGACGAAGACCAGAACTTTGGTCAGGGACCACAGCATCGCGCGCCCCTTACCCTTGGCTGGCAAGCGCGGTCAGCGCCTGTACAGCCTGTTGCCGCAGATCCGCCTGCGCCGTCCAATCGGCCATCGCGGCCTTGGCGGGGTCTGGCAGGGTGGCCACTTCGGCCAAGGCTGCCGCGACATCGCCCTTGGCCAAAGCTGCCTCGGCCCGCGACAGGATGGCGTCGGGATCGTCGCCCTCACGCGGGGTCAGGGAGCGCGCCCCGGTCTGGGTGCGCAGGAAGTTGGTCACGCGTTCGGTCCAGCTTGCCCCCATATCGGCGGTGATCGCGGCCTCAAGCCCCCGGCGGGCGGCATCGGGGAAGGCGGCTTGCAGCGCTGTCAGCGCAGGAAGGCCGGTTGCGGCATTGTCGGCCAGAACGGGCGGCACATCACCAAGGTCGGCCAGCGCGGCGGCATAGGGGACGCCGGTTTCCAGCGCCGCCCCGATCCGGCCAATGGCGGCTTGGCGCAGGGTGGCGGCAGTGGCGGTTTCCGTGGCGGCAGTCAGGGCGGCGGCGGCATCGCGGGCTTCGGCAAGACGCTGTTCCGCCTCAGCCGCCAAGGCGATGGCCTTGTCGGATGCTGCCGTGCCCGTTTGCAGGGCGGCAATCTGGTCGCGCAGCGCTTGCAACTCAGCCGTCGCAGGGGCCGCGCCAGCGGTGGGCGCGGGCAAAGCGGCGACGCGGGCGGACAATTCATCCAGCCGGGTTTGCAGCGCGGCGGTATCGGGAGGGGCGGCCTGTTCCAGCGTGGCAACACGGTCGGGCAGGCTGGCATCCGGGGCGGGCAGCGCATCGAGACGGGCAGTCAGCGCCGCGACCTGCGCTTGCAGATCGGCCAGCGCCTGCGCGGCGGCAGGGTCAGCTGCGGTTTGGGCTTGGCCCAGCAGGTGCGGCGCAAAGCGCACCACGCCCACACCCGCCCCGGCAGCAATCACCGCGCCAAGGATCATGCCCAGCGCGACACCCCCACCGGATCTGCG
>CALRPK020000111.1:0-6270 GCA_943370015.1 Paracoccus haematequi | reverse complement strand
TTGAATCTGAGAGTTCGTCGCCAAGGATTGCGACGACTGGCTCATCTGTTCGACCGTGATCGACACTTGCTGCGCCTGTTGGCCGAGCAAACGGAAGGCCCCGTTCAGGCTGGCGAAGGCTTGATCAAAGGCCTCGATCAGTTGGCGATAGGCGCCCTTGAACGACTCCGGTGCTGTATCGACGTCCAGCTTGCCCGCGACAATCGACCGGGAAAGCCGTTCGATTTCTGCCGTGACGCCACCGAAATTGCGGCGGATGCGGTCGATGGTGTCGATCAGTTTGCGGAATTCGCCCTGATGCGCGGTGCTGTCCACCTGATGGTCCAGCACGCCTTCTGCCAGATCCTGCGCCATCATGCCGACATCCCGAACGAGACTGCGGAAATTGTCGCGGATCGCGTCCATGGCATCGTTGATGAACGCCTTTTTGCGCGGGAAACGTTCCAGCGGCGCATCGAAATTGCCCTTGGCGAATTCCATCATGCATGCCAGCGCCTTGCGCTTGGTTGCGATGTGTTCTTCGACCATGGCATTCACACCGGCGATCACCTCGGCGTAGTTCGGCGAATAGCCCGACACGTTGATAAAGTGGTCAATGTCGCCCGCTGTATGGGCCGCAGTCATCTGCTTCATATCGCCCAGCAGGCGCTTGATCTCATCGTCAAAGGTTTTCAGGCTGCCGCGGATCAATTCGATGGCGTCGTTCAGGAACACGCGCTTGCGGTTGAACCGCTCCATCGGGGCATTCAGGTTGCCTTGCGCCATTGCGGTCACGCAGGCGACGACCTTTTTCTTGGTGTTGATATGCTCTTCGACCATGCTGTTCACCATCGACAGCGTGTCGCGCAATTCGGCACGGAACTTCGTCGGGTCGATCCTGACGTCGATCTCGCCTTCCATATGGGCGCGGGACATGTCGCGGACGGCATCAACCATTGCGGCGAGTTCGTTGGTCGCCTCAACCTCGGCGGTGCGGTCACGCCATTCGACGAAGATGCAGCCAAGGCTGCCATCGGCATTGTTCTTCGGCGTCGCGCGAAAGCCCAGATGCGCGCCACCGATCGAGAATTTGCCGTCATGCGGCTTGGTCATGCCATGCATCAAATGACGCTGGTAGGAGGGGTTCTTGTGGAACAGGTCGATGTTCTTGCCCACGACATCGCGTGCGCGGAAATGCGGCAGGTCTTGGCGGATGCCGTCCTCGATCCGTTCGAACATCAGGAAAGCGGCTTCGTTGACATAGCGGATCACCATGTCGTGGTCGGCGATCATCATCGGGTTGGACAAGAAATCGAGCACTTGGAAAGTGCCTATGCCGTCCCAGGCGGCGGGTTTTTCAGCGGCTTGTTTCATGGGTTCGGTCCTGTTTTTAGTCCCAGTGGCGCGGGCTACAGTCCGTGTCGGGCGGGAGGGTGGAGTCGGGTCGGGTCGTTGCAGTTCGTCCTTCGGTGCGGGCGTTGCCACAGCAGCGGCAGGCAGTGGGGCCGAAGGTGGTTGGCTGGCCGGGGCAGACGCGGCGACGGGTGCCGCGTCAATCCAAGCCAGCGGGTCGTTCATCAGGCGCGGACGGTTGTCCTGCGGATCGGGAAGGCTGGGCTTCTTCGCCATCACACGGCTCCTGCTTTTTTCTTGCTCCCACCTGAACCGGCGGCGGGCATCAGATGCCGCGCAAGGGCGGAATAATCCGCAGCCCCGGTGCTGGTGGGCGCATGGCCGAAAATCGTCTGGCCTTGCCCCGGCGCTTCGGCCAGACGGACAGAGTTGCGGATCACGATGGGCATCAGACCGCGCGTGCCAAAGCGCTCGGCCAGACGGGCGCGCACCTCGCGGTGAACGGCCAAACGGTCGGAGTAACGGCAGATCAAAAGGTTCAACCGATCCCAAGACACGCCGGATTCCTGCATCCGCTTCATCAGACGGCTGACCCCGTTCAGACCAAGGAAATCCGCCTCAAGCGGGCTGATGATCGTATCGGCGGCCTGCATCACACGGGCCACTTCGGGGTTCCAGCCGGGGGCGGCATCATAGATGACCCAATCGGCTGCGATGGCATCCGGGTCAGGCGCGGCGGCGTTTTCATCAGCCGGTTCGGGATGACCCAAGACCACGGACAGGTTCGGGCAATCGGCCACCTCGACCGGTTGCCCGGCCTTGCCCGCGCGCCAATCGGCCACGCTGAAGCCAGCGGCCCCGGTCAGACCCAACGAGGCGGAAAGGTGCATCTGCGGGTCCAGATCGACAAGAACCACCCGCCCCGCCCCCGCACGGGCAAGGGCCGCGCCAAGATTGACCGCCGTAGTGGTCTTTCCGACGCCGCCCTTCTGGTTGTAGATCAGGACCCGCATCACGCAGCCGCCACGGACAGGTCGGACGGCAGGGCCACATCGTTTTCAGACACAAGGACGGTGGTATCCAGCAGGATCGCCACGCGTTCACCAACGCGCCCGATCCCGGCAATCACCGGACGGCTGGAGGACCGGCCGAACTGCGCGTGCCGATCCACCTGCGACGGCGGAATTTCCAGCACTTCGGACACGCCATCGACGATCAGACCGATGGGCGCATCGGCCACATCCATCACGATCACGACCGTGCGTTCGTCATAGGCGCGTTCCGGCATGCCAAAGCGCAGGCGCACGTCCATCAAGGGGATCACCTTGCCGCGCAGGTTGATCACGCCCTTGATGTAATGGGGCACGTCGGGCACCGACATGATGCGCTGCATGCCCACGATTTCGGTCACTCCGGCAATGCCGACGCCGTATTCTTCATTCGCCAAGGCGAAGGTCAGATACATTTCGTCGATGTTGTCGGTATCGGTCACTCCAAGACCCGCGCCGCGGGACCGGGTCGCTTCGGATGTGTCTTCTGCCATGTCGGTCTCCTATGTCTTGCTTCGGGTCGGTTGGTCGGATGTCAGGCGCGGACCTTGAGGTGCGGATTGGGCACCATGGTCAAAAGTCGGTTCGGAATAGCGTCGAGCGGCAGCACCTCTTCGGCGGCGCCCACCTCGCGCGCGACCATCGGCATGCCATAGACAACCGAGGTTGCCTCATCCTGCGTGATGGTCCGCCCCCCGGCATTGCGGATGGCCAGCAGGCCGTTGGCACCGTCCCGCCCCATGCCGGTCAGCACCGCCGCTGCGGAATTGCGACCGACCATCTGGGCCACGCTGTCAAACAGCACATCGACCGAGGGGCGCGAGAAACAGACCGGATCGCCCGGCGTCAGCGCCACGGCATAGCCCACGCCGCGCCGCACAAGGCTCATGTGGCGGGTGCCACCGGGGGCGAGCAACACCAATCCCGTGCGCACCAGATCGCCATCCTGCGCTTCGCGCACGGACATGGAGCACAGCGAGTCCAACCGCTGCGCAAAGGCGCTGGTGAACCCTTCAGGCATATGCTGGACGATGACGATGCCGGGGCTATCTGCCGGGAACAGCGGCAGGATGCGGCACAGCGCCTGCACCCCGCCCGTCGATGCGCCCAAGGCGATGACCGACAGTGACGGGCTGCCCGTGGGGATCGGCGGCGGCAGGGCGGTGGCGCGTTGCGGTGGCTTGCGCCCGCCCACGATCACCCGCGCCTTTGCGGCGGCCCGCACCCGGGTGCAGATGCCCGACATCATCGACGGCAAACCGTCACCAAGGCCAAGCGTCGGCTTTGTCACAATATCGACGGCCCCTGCCTCCATCGCGCGCAGGGTGATCTGCGCACCCTCGCGCGTCAGCGAAGAGATGACGACTGTGGGGATCGGAACCTTGGCCAGATAGGTCTTCAGGAACGTCAGCCCGTCCATTCCCGGCATTTCGATGTCCAGCGTCACCACGTCGGGACGCTGGTCCTGCATCAGGGTCCATGCGGCCTCGGCGCTGGAGGCAGCGCCCACAACCTCGATCTGCGGGTCGGCGGACAGGCCGGTGGTCAAGACCCGGCGCACCATGGCCGAGTCGTCGACGATCAACACCTTGATGGGCGCAGCAGCGTTCATGCCGACGCCTTTCGATAGATGCCATTGTCCGTCGGAATCCAACGGGTGGGCAGATCACGGATGTTTTCGGTGACGCTGGTGGTCAGCCAACCGCCCGGTTCGGTGACGTCATAGATGGCGTTCAGCGTCGCGGTCTGATCGTGGCGTTCAAAGTAATACAGGATGTTGCGGCAAAAGACGGCCTGAAACGTCTTGCGAAAGGGGTAGGGCATTGTCTTGAGGTTCATCTGCCGAAAGGTGCAGGCCGCGCGCAATTCCGGCTTGATGCGGTATTGCGCGATGCCCACGCTGTCGAAATAACGACGGCGCAGATCGGGCGGGATGCGGTCGAGCCGTTGTTCGGAAAACACCGCCGATTCCGCCTGTTGCACGACAGGGGCGCTGATGTCGGTGCCAAGGATTTGCAGCCGCTTCAGCGCCGCAAAGCCCAGCGTTTCGGCCACCATGATGGCCAGCGTGTAAGCCTCGTCGCCGGTGGAACAGGCGGCGGACCAGATGCGGATTTCATCGCGCGCAGCCAATGTCGGCAGCACTTTGGTGCGGAAAGCCTCCAGCACCTCTGTCTCGCGGAAGAAATAGGTGTGATTGGTGGATGCGGCGTGCATCACGGCCAATTGCAGGTCGTGGTTTGCCTCGGACGACAGGCGGCGGGCCATTTCGCCAAGGTCATTCAGCGTGAAGGCCCGTTGCACGCGGGTCAGGCGCTGGCGCAAGAGGTCGGTCTTGTGCTGCGGGTAATGGATGCCGCAGCGCTGCGTCAGCCAATCGCGGATCGCTTCACATCCGGCTAGATCGGTGGCGCTGTTCATACGCTGACCCCCGCGCCCAGACGTTCGCAGTCCAGCACCAAGGCCACCTCGCCCGTGCCAAGCAGGGCACAGCCCCAGCTTGCCCGCACCTTGGCCAGCCGCCCGATCAGCGGCTTCATCACCACTTGCTGCCGGTCAAGGATTTCATCCACCGGCACAGCAATCGACCCGTTCGAGGTGTTGAACACCACCAGAACAGAGTCAGGATTGGTGCTTTTCATCGCGCTGGACATGTCACCGTAGAAACGGTCCAGCCGGCAGACGGGGATGTAGTTGCCGCGCAGGCGGAACATTTCCGACCCATCGCCCGCCGAGATGTCCAACAGATCGCCCGGCGCGGGCTTGGCGATTTCCGACACGACATCAATCGGCACAGCGAAAAGCTGCACACCCAAGCGCAGGATGATGCAATCAAGGAACGCCAGCGAGACCGGGATATGCAGCGAAACGCGCGTGCCCTGCCCTGCCGTGCTGTCGACGCCGATACGGCCACGCAGCGCGGTCATGGTGGAATTCAGCACATCCATGCCCACACCACGCCCCGACAGGTTCGACACGGTTTCCGCCGTGGAAAAGCCGGGTTCAAAGATCACGCGCCACAGGGCAGAGGGTTCGGGTTCCTCATCCGGGCCGAAAAATCCCTTTTCGCGGGCCTTCTTCAGAATGCGGTCGCGCGACAGGCCGCGCCCGTCATCGGCGACGACGATCTGCACCTCTGACCCCACCTGCGCGGCGGACAGGGTGATGCGGCCTTGTGCAGGTTTTCCGGTCTTTTCCCGCTCTTCAGGCGTTTCCAGACCGTGATCGGCCGAGTTGCGGACCACATGCAGCAGCGGGTCATACAGCTTGTCCGCCACCAGCTTGTCGATGGCCGTATCGCCGCCGACGATCACCATGTCGATGGATTTGCCGGTCTGGCGTTCCAACTCGCGCACCATGCGGCGCAGGCGGCGGAACACATCATCGACGGGAACAAGGCGCAGCTCGGTCGCTGCGTCCTGCACCTCGCGCACGATCATGTTCAGGCGATGGACCGCCGCGTCGAAATTCGTCAGCACCAGACCCGACAGGTCCGACGACTGCACCGTTTCCGACACAGACAACGACAACTCGCCCACCAGATCCATCAAACGGCTGATCTTGTCGGACGAGACGCGCATCAGCCCGGAGTCGGGCGCGTTGGTTTCTGGGCTGGGTGCGCTCATGCCACGATACCCCTCGCGGCAAAATGCCGAAGGTTCATTCCGTGCCAGACGTGCCCTGTGCCTACGGCCGCCATGTCAAATTGCCTTTATGCTTCGGTCGGGGACTGCAAACGCCGCGCCAGATGCGCCACGCCCACGCAGCGAGGGGGGATCAGGCGGCTTCCTCGTTGCGGTCGAAGTTGAAGATGCAGACCCCGTCAAAGCCCGTGGACTTGAACAGGAACGTCTTTTTCATCGTGTCGAGAAATCCGCCGTGCTTCTTT
>CALRPK020000110.1:0-6284 GCA_943370015.1 Paracoccus haematequi | reverse complement strand
TTTCTTTCACTACATCCGCTTTCCGGATGTGGACACCTTGCGCGCCATCGTCCGGGTGCATTTCCCCGACATCAAGGACGCCCTGCTGACCGCCGCCCTGACCCAGTTCTATGAAATCCGCGAAGCACCGGGGCTGAAGAAGAAACCATCAACCTCAGAAGTGCTGGACTGGCTGAAGCTGCTCTTGGCCGAGGATCTGTCGCCCGAGGATCTGCGCCGCGATGGCAAGTCGCTGCTGCCGCGCCTGCATGGGGCGCTGTTGAAGAACGAACAGGATGTGCACCTGTTTGAGCGCCTGGCCTTTATGGCGCGTTCGGGGCGCTGATGCGCTCATCCGATGGGGGCCAATTGTGGCAGGTCCGATTCTTGCATGCCGCCGAATCGCCTTAATTGGGGCGGGTTTAGCCACGGTTTTGACACAATATCCTCACGTTTCGCCCCATTATGGTCATAATCGGAAACATTCCGTGAAAGCACAGGGGCAAATCTGGTAACTGGCACGGAACATGCTGCCACAGGTGGTACCGGCCCTGCCGCGCAGATTCCCCGTAATTGACACGCGCCTGCCCTGATACCGACACTCGGCACCTGTTCTTTGGTCTGTAATCGTCCAGACCTACTCATCGGTGTCCATGTCCTGTCCCTTGCCCATAAACTCTGACCCATCCGCGGTTTGCGCCCGCCGGACCAGAGCGGCATGGACCTCAGGCCGCTCTGGACCGTCGATGCGCAGGAAACGGAACGACGACGCCAAGATCTTGGCGCGCGGTGCGGGGGCATCGGGCGTTCAATTGGCGGCCCCGCGGCGGGGACTGATGCGCCGTGCCCCTGACCTCTGCCAAGGTTGTATTTTATGCGTTCCATGTCTTTCGCTGCCCTGCTCCTGCTCTCTGCCTGCGCCCCGGCGCCCCAAGCCGAGGTGACGATGTCGCGCCCGGCTGAGGACAGCCTCACCGGGCCCGCGCTGCCAGCGATGCAAAGCTTTGCCCCGATGCCCGGTCAGGCCGTGCAGCGCGCAAACAGCGAAATCGCGGCGGATTTTCTGGACCTTGAGTTCCGCATGGAAAGCGGTCGCGCCTTGCCGGTGCTGACGCGCTTTGAGGGGCCGATCACGGTGCGCCTGACGGGCGATGTCCCCAACACCGCGTCGGGCGATCTGGCAAAGGTGATCGGGCGCTTCCGGGCAGAGGCCGGGATCAACGTCAGCGCCGTGCCGTCGGGGGATGCGTCGATCACCATCGAATTCGTGCCCCGCGCCGCGCTGCGCCGTGTGGTGCCCTCGGCCACATGTTTTGTGGTGCCGAATGTGGCGTCCTTGGCCGAATACCTGTCGCTGCGCGGCACGCCTGCGGTGGATTGGGCCAACCTGACCACCCGCAATCGCGCGGCGATCTTCGTGCCCGCCGACACCAACCCGCAAGAGGTGCGCGACTGCCTGCATGAGGAACTGGCCCAAGCGATGGGTCCGTTGAACGACCTGTTCCGCCTGCAAGACAGCGTGTTCAACGATGACAACTTCAACACCGTGCTGACCGGATTTGATATGCTGATCCTGCGCGCGCATTATTCGCCCGAGCTGCAAAGCGGGATGAATGAGGCGCAGGTGGCGGCCCGTCTGCCCGCGTTGCTGGCCCGGTTGAACCCGCAAGGCGAAGGCATCGCCGGCAACCCGAAAAGGCTGTCGCCGCGCAGTTGGATTGACGCGGTGCAGGCGGCTTTGGGCAGCGCTGGAACCGACGACCAGCGCCGCGCGGCAGCGGAACGCATGCTGACCATCGCCCGTGCGCAGGGCTGGAATGACAACCGTCTGGGCTTCAGCCATTTCGCCGTGGCGCGCAACAACATGACCAGCAACCTGCCCTACGCGATCGAGCATTTTTCAGAGGCCGGGCGCATCTTCCGCAGCCTGCCGGGGGGCCAGATGCATGCGGCGCATGTCGATATGCAACTGGGCGCGCTGTCCTTGGCGGCGGGGGAATATGGCAAGGCCATCGCCTTTGCCGACCGCGCCCTCCCGGTGGTGCAGCAGGGCCAGAACGCCGCCCTTCTGGCCACCCTTCTGATCATCCGGTCCGAGGCGCTATCTGCCGCAGGCCGCCCGGATGAGGCGCGGCAGGCCCGTCTCGACAGTCTGGGTTGGGCGCGTTATGGCTTCGGCTCGGACGCCCAGATCAGGGCGCATATGTCGGAAATCGCGGCGCTGGCCCAACGCGGGCAAAGGGGCTGAGGATCGTCACGCCGTTTCGCGCGTTCGCTCCCTGCCCTTGTGGCGTCCAAAAGGATCGGGGAAACGGGCCATGATCGTGATTGCAGGTGTGTTGATCGGGATCGCCCTTGGCGTGCGGCTGGCGTTCAAGCATGGCGGGCGCAAGATGGATGCGCTGCAATATGCCGCCGGTTTTGCCATCTGTTTTGGTCTGTTGGGGCTCTTTGCCACGATTGCGGCTGACCGCATGTTCTTGGGCTGACGACGATGTTCCTGCCCTTCCTTGCCACGCTGCGGGCAGAGGGGGTGCCGGTGTCCCTGCGGGAATACCTTGGCTTTCTGGAAGGTGTGGCGGCGGGTCTGGTGACGTGGTCGGTCGATGGGTTCTACCACCTTGGCCGGACCATCATGGTCAAGGATGAACGCCACCTTGACCGCTATGACCGCGCCTTTGCCAAGTCCTTTGCGGGGTTGGAAGAGATCACGCCGGAAGCGGTCCTAGACGCCTTGGACCTGCCGCCTGATTGGCTGGCCAAACTGGCCGAAAAGCACCTGACAGCAGAGGAACGCGCCGCAGTGCAGGCGCTGGGCGGGTTTGAGAAGCTGATCGAGACGCTGAAACAGCGTCTGGCCGAACAGCAGGGCCGCCATCAGGGCGGCAACAAATGGATCGGCACGGCGGGAACCAGTCCCTTTGGCGCATATGGCTACAACCCCGAAGGTGTGCGGATCGGTCAGGACCAAAGTCGCCACCAACGCGCGGTCAAGGTCTGGGACAAGCGCGAGTTTCGCAACCTCGATGACCGGGTGGAACTGGGCACGCGCAACATCAAGGTCGCCCTGCGCCGCCTGCGCAAATGGGCGCGCGACGGCGCGGCCGAGGAATTCGATCTGGACGGCACCATCCGCGCCACCGCAGATCACGGCTGGCTGGATGTGCAGACCCGCCCGGAACGGCGCAACGCGGTGAAGGTGCTGCTGTTCTTGGATGTCGGCGGCTCAATGGACCCTTACGTGAAGGTGCTGGAGGAGTTGTTCAGCGCGGCGAAATCCGAATTCCGGCATCTGCAAAGCTTCTACTTTCACAACTGCCTCTACGAAGGTGTCTGGCGCGACAACCGCCGCCGCTGGGATGACCAGACCCCGACGGCAGAGGTGCTGCGCACCTATGGCCCGGATTGGAAATGCATCTTTGTAGGCGATGCGGCCATGAGCCCTTATGAAATCACCCACCCCGGCGGTGCCTCCGAACATTGGAACGCCGAGGCTGGTCACACATGGCTGACCCGCGCCTGCACGCAGTGGCCCAATCACCTGTGGATCAACCCTGTGGCAGACTCGCAGTGGGATTACACCCAATCCACCCGCCTGATCCGCGACATCTTTGGCGGGCGCATGGTGCCGATGACGCTGGACGGCATCGCGCGCGGCGTGAAGGTACTGCGATGAGACAAAGACGGCGCTTTTGGTTGCGGGTGGCTTTCGTGCTGGCGATCCTTGCCACGGCGGTCTTTGCCCTGCGCGCCGCGTGGTTCGCGTGGGAGTTGTCGGAACGCGCGGAACGGCCCGTCGCGGGCTGGATGACGCCGCGCTATATCCTTGCGGTCTATGACGTCGACCCGCAGGCGCTGGCCACCATCCTGAACATCCCGACGATGGACGATCCGGGTCTGTCTGTCGCGCGTTTGGCCGCCGCCACCGGGCGAAGCACCGAGGAGGTTTTGGACGACATCACCGCGTTGATCGACTCCGGTCGAGACGCAGAATGAACGCGCAAGCCTTCCTCGCGCTGGTGCCGGATTGGGGCGCGCTGATCGTCGGGCTGGCGAATCTGCTGGCCTGCATGGCGCTGCCGATCCCGGCCTCATTGGTGATGCTGGCCGCCGGGGCCTTTATTGCGACGGGCGATCTTGCCCCCGCCACGGTCTGGACGGCGGCGATCCTTGGCGCGGTGCTGGGGGACCAGATCGGTTATGCCATCGGGCGGCTGGGGCTGACCCGTCTGGCGGGGCGTTGGGCCAGAAACCGCCGCGCCGCACGCATGGGGCACAAGGCGGCGCGCTGGCTGGACCTGCGGCGTATCCCGGCACTGTTCCTGTCGCGCTGGCTGGTGTCGGCGCTGGGGCCCTACATCAACCTTGCCGCCGGGGCCGCGCGGATGCGCTGGCTGGATTTCACCCTGCCTGCGGTGGCCGGGGAACTGGTCTGGTGCAGCATCTACCTTGGCCTAGGCTGGGGATTTGCCCGCGACATCGAAGACATCGGCGAGGCTTTGGGCAATCTGGCCTTTGCCGCATCGGCAGGCGTGGTGGCGGTGCTTTTGGGCCGCGCCCTGCTGCGCCGGGGCCGTGACTGACCAAGGGCGCGCACCCTGCCCGGCGCTTAGCGCATCCCCCGCAACGGTCAAGAGACGGCCACCCAAAGTCTGGCCTTTTCATCCATGCGTCGGCGTTGCCGCTTTCCTGACCCTGTCGCGCTAAACCACCCATTTCTTTGGTCGTAAGGCCAACCGAGGACGTGACAGCACGCCCGGCATAAAACCGGCTGCCGTGCAGGGCCGGACGGGACGAAAGGCGGGAAAACGCGATGGCATTGACCAAAACGCTCAGCGGTGCGCTGCGCCATGCAGATGCACCGGCGCTGGCGGCGGAGCTTTCTGCCGCGCTGGCCGAAGATGACCTGACACTCGAGACAGCCGAACTGACGCAGGTCAGCTGCGGCATCGTGCAGATTATCGCCTCGGCACAGGTCACGGCGCGGGTTCTGGACCGGAACTTGCAGGTGCAGGTTGCAGCAGACACGCCCTTTGCGGCGGCGCTGGACCGGCTGGGTCTGCAGCTCTGACGCAGACACGCAGTGTGGCCGGACGCGGCACCTGCAAGAATTGGTGGGAAGGGACGACATGACGAAAACGGTTTTGACGGTGGATGACAGCCCCTCGGTGAGGCGGATGATCGCGATGACGCTGGAAGAGGCGGGCTACCGGGTGATCGAGGCGGTCGATGGCAATGACGGACTGGCCAAGGCCACCTCGAATGCGGTGGATGCAATCATCACCGACCAGAACATGCCGGGGCTGGACGGCTTGGGCTTCATCCGGGCGTTGCGCCAGACGCCGACCGGAAAGGGCGTGCCCATCGTCGTGCTGTCCACCGATTCCCAAGATGACTTGAAAGCCCAAGCGCGCGAGGCCGGGGCGCTGGGTTGGATGGTGAAACCCTTCACCCAAGACAAACTGCTGGCTGTGATCAGGAAAGTGCTGGGCTGACATGACCGATGACATGACCGCCATCTTCCGCGACGAATTGCGCGATCTGCTGGACAGTCTGGAGCGGGGGCTTCTGGACCTGACCTCCAACCCGGATGATCCTTCGCTGATCAATCAGGTGTTCCGTGACCTGCATACGGTCAAGGGCAGCGGGGCGATGTTCGGATTTTCCGATTTGGCGGCCTTCATCCACAAGTTTGAAACCTTCTTTGAACATGTCCGGTCCGGCCGCTTGCGCATCACGCCGGAAATCATCCGCCTGTCCTTGGCGGCGCGCGACCAGATCCCCGGTCTGGTCGATGGCACGCCGGACCCCGATGGCCAGCGCGGCGCGATCCTTGCTGCCGTGACGGCCCTGTTGCCGGGGGCGACACCTGCCGCCAGCGAAGCGCCAGAGGTGGCGGCGGATGCCGACACCGCCGCCGACCTGTCCGCCGCCCCCGCGTCCGCAGACGCACCCGCCCCCGAAAGCGCGGCACGGCTGGAATTCCGCTTTGTCGGCGATGCGCTGGGTCTTGGCGCGCAGCCCGAAATCATCTTGGACGAATTGCGCGCCCTTGGTGCAACCGGGATTGTTGCCGCGCTGGACGATGTGCCCACGCTGGACGCGCTGGCGGTCGATCAATGCCTGCTGAGCTGGTCGATGGATATCCCCGCCTCGGTCAAGGACGCGGACATCGAAGAGGTGTTCGTCTTTGCCGAAGCGGATTGGAAAATCCTGCGCGACGTCGCAACAGAGACCGCAGCGCAAGGGCATGATTTTGTGCTTGATGCGCCAAAGGCAGCGATCCCTGCCGATGCCGTGGCCCC
>CALRPK020000109.1:0-6293 GCA_943370015.1 Paracoccus haematequi | reverse complement strand
CACCCTCGGCACAATGCTGTTCACCGTGCCGCCGCTGTTGATCATGTTGATCGGACCGTCGCTGTACAATATCTCGAAGATCAACTGATCGAGGATTCATGTGACAGCCACCCGAACCGGTGTCAGAATCGGCGCCGTCCTAATGGCAGTTCTTGTGTTGGCCGCCTGCACCCCTGCAGGCGGCTTTGCCACATCGGGCGAAAACAATCCCCCGCCCGCGGATGCCAAGGGACAGGGGGTTGATGGCCTGATCGTCGGCCATCGGCTGATGGCGGCGGGGGAGTATGAACTTGCCCTGCGTGCCTATCTGCGCGCCGCCGCCCAACAGGGGGTGAATGTGGATACGCTGTCGGCGCTGGGATCGGCCAATCTGAAACTCGGCCGTCTGGGACAGGCGGAACAGCTGCTGCGCCGCGCGCTTGAGGAAGATGGCCGTTTCGTTCCCGCGCTGAACAACCTCGGCGTCGTGCTGATGGAACGCGGCAAGGCCGGTGAGGCGCGGGTCTATTTCCAGCAGGCTTTTGGGCTGGACAGTGGCCAATCGGACTCCATCCGCGAAAATCTCAAGCGCGCTATCGCCCAGAGCGAAAGCACCGTCTATGATACCCCCGAAACGAAGCCCCGGTTCAATCTGGTGCGGCGCGGAAATGGGGAATACCTGCTTCTGTCCGATATCTGACCACCGGGAATAAAGACGAGTATCGAGCAGTCAAGAAGGACGCATCGAATGCGCCACCCTGCCTTGCGTAGCAGCGCGATTGTGCTGAGTGTCTTTGCTGCCGCCCTGCTGGCTGGCTGCCAGAATTCGGGCGTTGCCGCCGCGAAACGGGCGCTCGACAGCGTCAATGTCGTGGATGAAACCAACCTCAACGACGTGATGTTGACCGTGGCCGACCCGCAAGAGGCGGTCAGCTACTTCACCAAGGCCAGCGCGCAACAACCCGACAGGATCGATCTGAAACGCGGCTTGGCCAAATCACTGATCCGCGCAGGGCAGTCGACGCAGGCGGTGGCGATCCTGACGCAAATCCTCGCCCGCCCCGACGCCGGGAATGAGGACCGCGTCAACCTTGCCGATGCGCTGATCCGCACCAATGATTGGGCACGGGCCGAGGCGGAACTGAACAAGATCCCCCCCACCTATGAAACCTTTGAACGTTACCGGCTTGAGGCGATGGTCGCCGACAGCAAGAAGAACTGGAAAAAGGCCGACGCCTTTTACGAAACCGCCGTCGGACTGACCACGCGGCCAGCCGGGGTCTTGAACAACTGGGGCTTTTCCAAGCTGAACCGCCGGGATTTTCCCGCCGCTGAACGGCTGTTCACCGAAGCGCTGACCTATGACCCTTCGATGTTCACCGCCAAGAACAACCTAGTCCTCGCCCGTGGTGCCCAGCGCAAATATGATCTGCCGGTGGTGCCGATGGACCAGACCGAACGGGCCGAGTTGATGTACACCCTCGCTCTGACCGCGATCAAACAGAACGACATTTCTGTCGGCAAGGCGCTTCTGGCCGATGCGATTGATACCCATCCCCAGTATTTCGAGGCCGCCGTGCGCAGCCTTGCCGCGCTGGAGGGGTAAGTCATGCTTTCATCCTTGTGGACCGCACTGTGGTTTTTGCCTGCCGTCACCGCCATTGGCATCTGGGTGGCATGGAGCGACATGAAATTCATGCGCATCCCGAACAAGGCGGTCATGGCCATGCTTCTGGCCTATCTGGTCTTTGGGCCCATCGCCCTGCCTTTTCAAACCTGGCTCTGGGGTTGGGCGTTGGGGGCGGTGGTGCTGGTCATCGGTTTTGTGGCAACCGCTGCCGGGGTGATGGGTGGGGGCGATGCGAAATACGCCGCTGGCATGGCCCCTTTCCTGATCGGCGCGGATTGGCGTGTGCTGGTGGCACTTTTTGCCGCCTGTCTGCTGGCGGCCTTTACCGCGCACCGATTGATGCGGATGGTTCCCGCCTTTCGCCGCGCCACGGGCGATTGGGAAAGCTGGCAGCGCAATGACTTTCCCATGGGCTTGGCCTTGGCTGGGACGATCATCTTCTATTTTTCACTGAGCGTCCTTTTCTTCGCCTGAATTTCTCCACCTTTGGCGAACAGGATCGGCCCCAGACCTTTGGATGGGAACCCGCCGATGAATGTCCAAGCCGCCGCCTCGATTGCCGAACCCGCAGGCATCACGCCACCGCCCGTGCCGCGCAGCCTGTCCGAAACTGGCCTGAACCCGGTGATGATGCGGGACATCCTGCTGAAAACCATGTTCCGTACCAACGTCGAACAGGTCTCTGACCTGTGCAAGTTGATCGCCCTGCCTTTGGTGCTGACGCAGGAATTGATCGACCAATGCCGTGTCCAGCGCATGGTTGAAGCGACGGGAACACTGCACGCCACCTCTAGCAACGAAATGGGCTATCGGCTGACCGACAGCGGCAAGGCCCGCGCCTTGGATGCGCTTGCGCAGTCTGAATACTACGGTGCTTTGCCCGTGCCGTTGGAGATGTACCGCGCCCAAGTCAAGGCGCAGTCGATCCGCAACATCCAACTGTCCCGCCAGCAATTGCTGAAGGGCATGGGCCATCTAATCCTGCCACCCGACCTGATCGACAATCTGGGTCCGGCGGTTTCGTCTGGCCGGTCGATCTTGATGTATGGACCGCCGGGGAACGGGAAATCCTCGATCTCGAACGGTATTCGCGATGCCTTGGGCGACAAGATCTATGTCCCTCGCGCCATCGAGTATTCCGGTCAGGTGATCACGGTTTTTGACCCAATCGTTCACACCGCCGCGCCGGTGCCGATGGATGATCCCAACGCCCTGCGCCGCACGGGCTTTCGGTTCGACACCCGTTATGTCTATTGCGACCGCCCGACCGTGATCACCGGGGGCGAATTGACGCTGGATATGCTCGACCTGAAATACAACGCCACAGCGCGGACCTATACGGCGTCCTTGCAGCTTAAGGCGTCCGGCGGGGTGTTCATCGTTGACGACCTTGGCCGTCAGGCCGAGCCGCCGCAAAAACTGGTCAACCGCTGGATCGTGCCCCTGGAAGAAAGCCGCGACATCCTTGCCCTGCAATCGGGCGAGAAGTTTACCGTGCCCTTTGACACGCTGGTGATCTTTTCCACCAACTTCCACCCGAACGAGATTTTCGACGGCGCGGCCCTGCGGCGGATTTTCTTCAAGATCAAGATCGACGGCCCCAATCAGGAAAACTTCCTGAAAATCTTCGCCCTTGTCGCGCGCAAGAAGAAGATGCCGCTGACCGAGACGGCGCTGTTGCACCTTTTGAAGGTCAAATATCCGACCATCAACAACAACTTCGCCAACTATCAGCCGGTGTTCCTGATCGACCAGATGATCGCGATTTGTGAGTTTGAGGGCATTCCCTATCAGATGACACCCGACCTGATCGACCGTGCTTGGGCCAACATGTTCGTCAAGGACGAGAAAATCGCGAAGTGACGGGGCGCACGAATTTTCTGCGAAAATTCACGCCTCGCACCCCGCGACACGCCTGATTTTTCGCAGAAAAATCGTTGGCGCGTCAGCCAAAAACCCGCACGCCGCGTTCGGTGACGATGACATCCAGCCGCTGGTCATAGCCGTCAATCGGCACTTCGGCCATTTCCTGGGCGGCAAAGGCAAAGCCCACCGCCAGCACGTCATGTCGTGCCCGCAGCCCGGCTAAGGTGCGGTCATAAAACCCGCCGCCATAACCCAAGCGATACCCCCGCGCGTCAAAGCCGACCAAGGGCACGATCACGACCTCAGGATCAATCCACGCACCCTCAGCCGGGATATAGGCTTTGAAATCGCCCTCAATCATCGCGCAGCCCGGCGACCATTCGCGGAACTTCAGCGCCTGACCGGGGCCAAGGATCACGGGCACACCGACCGGCCCCTGATGTGCCAGCATTGCGGCCATCGGGTCAATCTCGGTCCGCATCGCCATGTAGCTTGCCATCGGGCGATCACGATGCGGCGACAGGAAATCGGCCAGCATCTCTGCCGCTTGGCCCTGCCCGGCGGCAAAAGCCTCTTTGCGGGCGGCAAAACAGGCTTTGCGGGCGGCGGCCTTGTCGTTGTCCACGCTCATATCAGCACCACCGTCGCGAGGCCCAAGAACGCCAGATAGCCCATCACATCGGTCAGCGTGGTGACAAAGGTGCCAGAGGCCAGCGCCGGGTCCAGCCCCATGCGTTCCAGCGTCAAGGGTACCAAGACCCCGCCCAGCGCAGCCACAATCTGGTTGACCACCATCGCCAACGCCAAGACCAGACCCATCCATGGATCGCCAAGGATCACCGTCCCCGCCACCCCCAGCAGCACGGCCAGCGCCAGACCGTTCAAGGCCCCGGCCTGCAATTCCCGCAAGACCACGCGTTTTGCGTTGGAACTGGTCAGATCGCGCGTCGCCAGTGCCCGCACCGCCACCGCAAGCGCCTGCGTTCCGGCGATCCCCCCGGTAGAGGAGACAATCGGCATCACCGCCGCCAAGGCCACCAAGGTCGCGATGGTCGATTCGAACATCGAAATCACCAGCGCCGACAAGGACGCCGTAAACAGGTTCACCACCAGCCACGGCAGGCGTTGCCGCACCGTGGCGATGGGACCGTCGAGCACGCTCGCCTCTTCGCCGACACCGGCAAGACGAAGCATGTCCTCTTCGTGTTCCTCATCCAGCACGTTCATCGCGTCGTCGATGGTGATCACACCCACCAAGCGCCCGCCGGCATCCACCACCGGGCAGGAAATCAGGTGATACTGGTTGAAGATATAGGCGACTTCCGCCTCTTCCTCGGTCGCCTCGACGGTACGGAAACTGTCTTCGGTGATGTCCTTCAGCCGGATATCCCGCCGCGACGACAACAGCCGCCCCAGTGTGACATAGCCCAAGGGTTTCATCCGTGGATCGACAAGGATGACGTGGTAAAACTGATCCGGCAGATTGTCGGCCACGCGCAGGAAATCAATCGCCTCGCCCACGGTCCAATGTTCGGGCGCGGTGACGACCTCGCGCTGCATCAGACGGCCGGCGGAGTAATCCGGGTAGGACAGCGCCTGTTCGACGGCCACGCGGTCGGCCTTGTCCAGCGCGCCAAGGATGATGTCCTGTGCGCCAGCCTCAAGGTCCTCAAGGATGTCGACCACGTCGTCGGTGTCCAGATCGCGGACCGCCTCGGCCACCACTTCGGGGGGCAGGCTTTCGATCACCTCTTCGCGGATCGATTCGTCCAGTTCCGACAGAACGTCGCCGTCAATCTCACCCGACCAGAGCGTCAGCAGGTCCCGGCGTTCGCCGGGGTCGATCTGTTCCAGAATGTCGGCGATGTCGGCGGCGTGCAGCGGTTCCAGAATCCGGGCGATGCGGGCGCGGTCGGCCTGTTCAACGGCCTCGCGGATATCCTCGATCCGGGCGGCGTGAACTTCGTCGTCTTCCATCGCCTCGATTTCGGACATGTGGCCACCCTGTGCGCTGAAGGGATTACCCCGCCCCGACCCGAAGCTGTTTTTGGCTTTCGGCGGAGTCGTTGAAATTTACCCATTGGCCGAAAGGCCCTAGGTTTGCAAGCGACGCATCACCGGGCAAGGGCGAAGAAACATATGGCCGATCTGATCCTTGGGCAGGTTCTGTCCTTTTCCGCCGATCCCTTTGAGCTGGGCGAGGCAGCGGCGCGACATGAGCGGCACGGTGCTGTGTTGGTGGCGGGTGGCAAGGTGCAGGCGGTTGGCACGGCAGAGGCCCTGCGCGCGGCCCATCCTGCGGCACGCGTGACGGATTATGGCGATGCTTTGGTGATGGCGGGCTTTGTCGATGCCCATGTGCATTATCCGCAGACCGCCATCATCGCCTCATGGGGCAAGCGGCTGATTGACTGGCTGAACAGCTACACCTTCCCCGAGGAGATGCGCTTTGCCGACCGTGCCTATGCGGATGAGATTTCGGATCGGTATCTCGGCCTCGCCTTGGCGCATGGCACGACCAGCCTGTGCAGCTATTGCACGATCCATCCGGAGTCAGTGGATGCCCTGTTCACCGCCGCACAAACGCGCGGGATGCGGGTCTTTGCGGGCAAGACCTGCATGGACCGCAACGCGCCCGAAGGGCTGCGGGATACGGCGCAATCGGCCTATGACGATTCCAAGCGTTTGCTGCAGAAATGGCATGGGGTGGACCGGCTGTCCTATGTGATCACGCCGCGGTTTTCCCCCACTTCGACGCCCGAACAACTGGCGGCGATGGGGGCACTTTGGGGCGAATATCCCGATTGCCTGATGCAAA
>CALRPK020000108.1:0-6333 GCA_943370015.1 Paracoccus haematequi | reverse complement strand
CCCATTTGCAGGCCAATGGCGTGCTGATCAACCGCCCGCCGCGCGACGGGCGCATGGCCTTTGTCCGCTCGCCCGACAATGTGTCGATCGAGTTGCTGCAAAAGGGTGGCGCGCAGGCCCCGGCAGAGCCTTGGGTCAGCATGGGCAATACCGGGCACTGGTGAGGCTCAGCTGACCCCGGTGGAACCGGGGGCCAGCCCCCGGACCCCCGGGATACTTGAGCAGAGAAGACAAGCGCAGGGGTTTAGAAGGCCCAGCGGGTGAGTGTGTCGGGGCCGCAGGTGGTGGCCTCGACCAAGCGCGGGCGCGGGGCGTCTTGCAGGGCTGCGATGCCAAGCGGGCCAAGGACGGGCGTGCCTTCGGCCCCGATCAGACAACCCGCCTGAAACAACGCAAGTTCATCCACCAACCCGGCGCGGATCAGGGCGGCGGCGAAGGTGCCGCCAGCCTCGATCAGCACGCGAGTCAATCCTTCAGCGGCGAGGCGGCGGAAGGCGGCGGGCAGGTCGATATGGCGGCCCGTTGTCTTTGTTTCGATCAACCGGGCTTTCGTTTCATCCCAAGCCGCGGTTTCGGCCCCTGCCCCGTGCAGCACCCAGACCGGGTTTTGTGCGGCGGTGGTGGCAAGGCGGCTGCTGGCGGAATGGCGCAAATGGGTGTCGATCAGCACCCGTAGCGGTTGATGCCGCGCGCCCAGCTCTCGCACCGTCAGATCGGGATCATCAGCGATCGCCGTGGCGCTGGAGGTCAGCACCGCATCATGCGTCATCCGCATAAGATGCACGCGCCGCCGCGCCTCAGACCCCGTGATCCAGCGGCTTTCACCACTGGCGGTAGCGATGCGCCCGTCCAAGGTGGCGGCGAGTTTCAGCGTGACGAATGGCAGCCCTTGGGTAACACGCTTCAGAAACCCCACCTGTTGCGCGCGGGCCTGTGCCTCTAACACGCCCTCGGTCACCGCAATGCCTGCCGCCCGCAGCATGGCATGACCCCGCCCCGCCACCCGTGTGTCGGGGTCGGTCTGGGCACTGACCACCCGCGCGACGCCCGCCGCAACCAACGCCTCGGCGCAGGGCGAGGTTTGGCCGTGATGGGCGCAGGGTTCCAGCGTGACATAGGCCGTGGCCCCACACGCCAGCGGTCCCGCCTGCGCCAGTGCCACCCGTTCGGCATGGGGCCGCCCGCCGGGTTGGGTCCACCCCCGCCCGACCACGCGGCCCTCCTTGATCAGCACACAGCCCACCGCCGGATTGGGCCATGTCCGGCCCAGCCCCCGCGCCGCAAGGCCGAGGGCATGGGCCATATGACTTTCGTCACTCACTCGTCGGCGGCGCTGTTTGGGCGCAGTTCGGAGACGAACTTGTCAAAATCATCCGCCGCTTGGAAGTTCTTGTAAACGCTGGCGAAACGGACATAGGCCACCGTATCGATCCGGGCGAGGGATTCCATCACAATCTCACCGATCACCTTGGACGGGATGTCGGTATCGCCCAAGGACTCCAGCCGCCGCACGATGCCGGAAATCATCTGGTCGATGCGTTCCGGATCAATCGGCCGCTTTTGCATCGCGATGCGGATCGACCGTTCGAGCTTGGAGCGGTCAAAATCCTCGCGCTTGCCAGAGGTTTTCACGACCACCAGATCGCGCAATTGCACGCGTTCATAGGTGGTGAAGCGCCCCCCGCAGGCCGGGCAAAAGCGCCGCCGCCGGATGGCCACATGATCTTCGGCGGGACGTGAGTCCTTCACCTGCGTGTCGATATTGCCGCAGAATGGGCAGCGCATGGGCCACCTCCCCTTCGCTGTTCTTGGTTACGCCTGTATTTCTGCCGATGCCGGGTTATCCCCGTGCTTATCCACAGACTATAGGGGCAGCCACGACAGATAGGCCAGCAGGATTATCACGCCGCGAGATGTTGCGGGTCAGGTGTGGCGGGCGGGACTCAGGGGGTGGGGTCGTCAGTAGTGGTAACGGACTTGGACGATGATGATCGTTTCAGCCTCCACCCGGTAGACCAGCCGATGTTCCCGGTCGATGCGGCGGGACCACCAGCCAGAATAGTCGCCTTTCAGCGGTTCCGGCTTGCCGATGCCTTCGAACGGGTGACGCTGGCAATCGCGGATCAACCGGTTCAGTTTTGACAGCATCGCCCTGTCGCGTTCTTGCCAGTGAACGTACTGATCAAAGGCATCGGGGAGGAAGAGAACCTTCACTCTTTCTCGAACGCCTCAAGCTCTTCCATCGACTTGGTGATGCCGGGCACGCCCGCCTTCCAATCCGCAATCGCCCGGTCGAGCGCGGCCTTGTTGGCCGGGCTGGCGGTCAGATAGGTGGTCTCATCCATGCTGGACCAGTCTTCCAGACTGACCATCACCACCGGCCTGCCCCCCGCACGGGTGACGATCACCGGCTCATGGTCATCGTTCACACGATCCATGACAGCAGAGAGATTGGCGCGGAGTTCGGTGGAGGTGAGGGTTTTCATGGGTAGGAATGTACGGATATATGTACAGAAAAACAACACTGACGATAGCAATGGTTTCTTAACTTTTCAGAGCGACTGTCGCGCAGGCCCAAAGCAGGCGCAAAATGCCCGTTGTTAAAATCCGTCACGTTCTCAGACTACTGGCTGATGATGGCTGGGTTCTCGTCGCCACTCGTGGCAGCCATCGGCAGTTTGCCCATCCCGTCAAGCTGGGGCGGGTGACCGTCGCGGGGAAGGACAGCGATGACTTGGCACGCGGCACGTTCAACTCTATCTTGAAACAGGCTAAGCTGAAGGGGCACTGACATGCGCTACGCCGTGGTGATTGAAAAGGCGGGCAAGGGGTTCTCGGGCTATGTGCCTGACCTGCCGGGCTGTATTGCCGCAGGGGCGAGCGTGGCTGCGGTTCAGGCCGAACTGGCCGCGCTGATCCCATTCCATCTAGAGGGCCTGCGCGATGGCGGCCAGCCTGTGCCGCAGGCGGAGAGTGTGGTGGAGTGGGTAGAGGTTTGAGGCGAGGAACACTTCGCCAGACACAGCTTTCACCACTTCCATTCACGAACCCGCACCTGCTCTGATCGCAGGTTTGACCAGCCGTTATGCTTTTCAAGCGCCTTTACTGTGGGTTCGAAGTTTCCCGACTGAAGGGACGATTTAGACACCACAACGCACGAAATGTCGGGCAATCCTCTTTCCGCACAAAGCCTTCGGACCATGTCCAGCGGCGCACCCAAGAGCCTGTGCTCACCCGGCCTATGCATCAGTTGAGCAAGATGACCATAGGTCAAGAATACATCACCGCCGTTCTTTCGGTGCGCGATGTAAAGCTGGATAATGTGTTCCGCATGTTCACGAACTGTCGGCATCTTCACCCCCGACCATAACAAAAAGCGCCCCGCAGGGCGCTTTTCTTTACTGATCCAAGAAACTCCGCAACTTCCTGCTCCGGCTCGGGTGCTTCAGCTTCCGCAGCGCCTTCGCCTCGATCTGCCTGATCCGTTCCCGTGTGACCGAGAACTGCTGCCCCACCTCTTCCAGCGTGTGATCGGTGTTCATGCCGATGCCGAAGCGCATGCGCAACACGCGTTCCTCGCGTGGGGTCAAGGACGCCAGAACCCGCGTGGTCGTCTCTTTCAGGTTTTCCTGAATGGCGGAATCCAGCGGCAGGATGGCGTTCTTGTCTTCGATGAAGTCGCCAAGCTGGCTGTCTTCCTCATCCCCAATCGGGGTTTCCAAGGAAATCGGTTCCTTGGCGATTTTCATCACCTTGCGGACCTTTTCCAGCGGCATCTGCAGCTTTTCGGCCAGTTCTTCCGGTGTCGGTTCGCGGCCGATTTCGTGCAGCATCTGGCGACCGGTGCGGACGAGTTTGTTGATCGTCTCGATCATATGCACCGGGATACGGATGGTGCGGGCTTGGTCAGCAATCGACCGCGTGATCGCCTGACGGATCCACCATGTCGCATAGGTCGAGAATTTATAACCCCGGCGGTATTCGAACTTATCGACCGCCTTCATCAACCCAATGTTGCCCTCTTGGATCAAATCGAGGAATTGCAGCCCGCGGTTGGTGTATTTCTTGGCGATCGAGATCACCAGACGCAGGTTGGCCTCAACCATTTCCTTTTTGGCCTGACGGGCCTCTTTCTCGCCTTTTTGCACCTGATTGACGATGCGGCGGAATTCGGAAATGTCGACGCCGACATATTGGCCGACCACGGCCATTTCGGCGCGCAACTCTTCGACCTTGTCGCGGGATTTCTCCATCAGGGTCTGCCAGCCACGGCCTGCCTTGGACGCCATGCGGGCGATCCATGTCGGATCAAGCTCATAGCCCTGATATTCGGCGATGAATTCCTGACGGTTGATCCGTGCGGCATCGGCCAGTTTCACCATGCCGGAATTGATCGTCATGATCTTGCGGTTGATGCCGTAAAGCTGGTCGATCAGCGCTTCGATCCGGTTGTTGTGCAGGTGCAATTCATTCACCAGCACCACCATTTCAGAGCGCAGCTTTTGATAGGCAGCCTCATCTGACGCGGTGAAGCGCGACTTTTCCGACAGGGTCGCGGTCATCCGCAGATCCTGCATTTCCGACAGCTTGGCATAGTCGCGCGCGATCAGGTCCAGCGTTTCCAGAACCTTGGGCTTCAGCGCCGCTTCCATCGCGGCAAGCGACATGTTGGAGCCGTCGTCTTCGTCATCTTCTTCTTCCGCGCGGAAGATCGGGTTGCCGTCAGCGTCCAGTTCCGGCTCCGAAGACCCCGATGCGCGGCGCGGCGTGGATTCCGGCAGTTCGACGCCCTCAAGATCGGGGCCGTCCATTTCGTCGTCACCGTCGAGCGAGCGGCCAAAGGTAGCTTCAAGGTCGATCACGTCGCGTAAGAGGATGTCTTCGTTCAGAAGTTCGTCGCGCCAGATGGTGATGGCCTGAAAGGTCAGCGGGCTTTCGCACAGCCCGAGGATCATCGTGTTGCGGCCAGCCTCGATCCGCTTGGCGATGGCGATTTCGCCTTCGCGCGACAGAAGTTCGACCGAGCCCATCTCGCGCAGATACATCCGCACCGGATCATCCGTGCGGTCCAGCGTTTCCGTCGCCGCGCCGACAACCGCGACTTCGCGCGATCCGGTGCCGGTTTCGACCAACTCACCAGCAGGTTCGGCTTCTTCGACTTCTTCGTCTTCGATGACGTTGATGCCCATTTCGGACAGCATCGACATCACGTCTTCGATCTGTTCGGAACTGACCTGTTCCGGTGGCAGCACCGCGTTCAACGCCTCAATGGTGATGTAGCCACGCTCCCGCGCGTCAGAGATCATCTTCTTGACGGCGGCTTGGCTCATGTCGAGCGAGACGTCGGCTTCCTGATCGTCGGGCTTGGCGTCGTCAGTATCTTTCAGGGCCATGGGCGCTCCTGCGATGGGCTGGACCGGGTGAGTCCGGACGTAAGGCGGCGGGTCAGACGAATCAACCCCGTCGGAGTCGAATCAATAACGCGAATCACGGGCGGGGGAAGGGACCGTGCGGTGATTCTTTTTGAGTGGGGGCCGCAATCACCCGTTTCGGCCGCCTTTTTCAAAGCGGATCGAGTCAAAGACACGCCGCGCGGCAGCGATTTCGTCCTTGTCCAAGGCGACGCCGTTGGGCGCGATCACCGACTCGCCGGATTTGTCCTGCGGACCGCGCTGTGCCTCGGCGCGGGCCTCATTGGCCTTGCGCAGACGCCATGTCAGGCCTTCATCCACGACACCTTCGATGTCGAGCGCCGCCTCTTCAATCTCGCGCCGCCGCCCGCGTTCGGCTTGCAGCAGGAACAGGTCCTGCGCCACGGCGAATTCGGCCTTGGTGCGGTCGGGGTCGGTCAGACCGGGGGCGTTGCGGACATGGGGTTCGGCCATCAGGGCATCGACCAAGCCCGGCAAATGCTCTGCCGCCAGCGCCCGCAGGTCGGGCGCGTCGGTATGGGTCAACAACAGGTCACGCAGGCGGGCATGGCCGGGGCCGACAAAATCGGTGCGGTCGAGTTGGCTTTCGAATTGGGCGATCATTTCGGGCCGGCTGACCAGCGTGGCGAGGATGACCTTTTCGCGCAGCACCTCGGACAGGGCATCCTCGCCCAGACCCAAGAGTGAGGCTTTGGTCGAGGCCATAGGCGGCAGGTTGTCCCGCAGCGGGTCAAAGCGGGGGGCAAACCGCCCCTGCGGGCGGGAATTGGCGCGGGGTTTCCATTCCTTGAAAGGCTGCGCCTCACGGCCAAAGAGTTTCAGCCGCAGCGCCTTGATATCCTCGCCGTAATGGCTGCGGATGGAGGGGTCGGCGATCTTGGACAGGGTGGCGCGCAGTTTC
>CALRPK020000107.1:0-6373 GCA_943370015.1 Paracoccus haematequi | reverse complement strand
AAACGCCGCCTGTCTGGCCGATCACTTCGCGGCGGTTGCAACCGCCAAGCTGTGTCGGGGGGTGGCCTGATGCGGATCGCCTATGTCTGTGGCGACGGTGGGATCGCAGTCTTTGGTGACAAGGGCGCGTCCGTCCATATCACCGCAATGGCCGGGGCCTTTGGCCGCATTGGCCATGACGTGCGGGTGTTATGCGCCAAGCGTGGCACGGGAAGCGCTGACTTCCCGGTCGAGCAGGTGACCGCTGACCGGCCCCCGCCCGAAGACCGCGCCGCAAAGGAACGCGGCCACATCGCCACCGCCGCCGCGATAGAGCGACGGTTATTGGCGCTTTACCGCGACTGGCCATTTGACCTGATCTATGAACGCTATGCGCTTTGGTCCACCGCCGGGGTCCGCGCGGGCCGCCGCCTTGGCGTTCCGGTCGTGGTCGAGGTGAATGCCCCCCTCGTCACCGAACAGGCCGCCTTTCGCCAATTGGTCCTTGGACCCGAGGCCCTTGGCATAGAGGCCGAGGTGTTTCGCAGCGCCGATGCCTTGGCGGTCGTCTCAGACGAACTTGTGGGCTATGTCACCGCGAAAGGGGCAGACCGGGCACGTGTGCATCTGATCCGCAATGCGGTGGATACCGCGCGTTTCAACCCACAGGCTGCGCCTGCCGCCGGAATGCCGCCGGATGCCTTTGTCATCGGCTTTTCCGGGTCCTTGAAGGCTTGGCATGGGCTGGACACGCTTTTGCCTGCCTTTCGCGCCCTGCATGAGAGACTGCCCCGCGCGCATCTTTTGGTGGTGGGCGACGGTCCCCGCAAAGCTTGGATCGAAGGATACGCCGAAGGAGCAGGCCTTGCGGACGCGGTCACGCTGACGGGCTGGGTTGGTCATGATGCCCTGCCGGGGTTGATCGCACGGATGGATGTGGCAACGGCACCCTATCCAGCCTCCGAGGGGCACTACTTTTCGCCTCTCAAGCTTTACGAATACCTTGCTGTCGGCCGCCCCGTGGTCGCCAGCCGCATCGGCCAGACGGCACAGGTTCTGGATGGCACTGGCGCGGCGCTTCTGGTCCCGCCGGGCGACCCTGCTGCACTGACCAAAGCGCTGTTGCACCTGGCCCAAGACCCCGCGCTGGCGGCAAGCATGGCCCGCAACGCAGCAATCCACGGTCGCCGCCACGACTGGGCCGACAATGCCCGCGCGGTGATGTCACTTTGCCTTCCGAAGGTGCATGCATGAGCGGTAATCTCCATCCCCGCGCCCTGTGGCGACTGTTCCGCCGGATGGGTCCCCATGCCAAGCCGCATCGGAGCAGGTTGATCCTTGGTTGCCTTGCCATGATGGTCGTGGCCCTGACCGAGATCATGCGGCCTTGGCCCCTGAAGGTCGTGTTTGACGGACTCCTGATGCCACAGGCGCAACCTGACATCGTGATGGCGCAGCTTCTGGCGTGGTTCGGCGCAGGCGACGGACTTCTGACGGCTGCTGCCGTTTCCATTCTGGTGCTCGCCGTGGTCAGCGGCGCGATGGCCTATATCCAGTCCACCCTGATCGCCGACGTCGGTCAAAAGGTTGTGGCCGATATCCGCCTTGATCTTTATCGCCACGTCCAAAGCCTGTCGCACAGTTTTCACGACACGGTCTCCAGCGCTGACATCATCTCACGGCTGACGGGCGATGTGCGGATGATGCGTGACCTTCTGATCGATGCGGCAGTGTTCTTCGTCGCCCGCGCTTTGGTCATGGCGGGGACGCTTGCAATCATGTTCCTGATGGATTGGCGGTTGACGCTTGCGGCACTGATCGTCTTGCCGGGCCTGATCTTCGTCACCCAGCGTTACAGCGCGCGCATCAAGGACGCCGCCCGCCGCCAGCGCCGCAAGGAAGGCAAGATCGCAGTGGTGATGACCGAAGGCATATCTGCCATTTCCGTCGTGAAAGGGTTCGCACGCGAGGCTTATGAAGAGGAACGCTTCGCACGCCAGAACACCTCATCAGCCGAGGCCGGGGTGCTGTCCACCCGCCTTGCCGCGCAGATGGACCGATTGGTGCAGGTGATGCTTGCCATCGGCACCTGCATCGTTCTGTGGTACGGCGTTACGCGGGTGCGCGCTGGCACGGTCAGCCCGGGTGACCTTTTGGTTTTCACCGCGTATCTGACCACGCTGTACAAGCCGATCCGCAGGATGAGCGCGATGACCTCGCGCATGGCAAAGGCCACGGCAAGCGGCGAAAGACTGCTCGAAATCTTCGATATGAAGCCTGATATCGTGGATCCGGTGACCGCGACAGAGGACCATGTGCTGCAAGGTCATCTCGCCCTTGAAGACGTGACCTTCGCCTATCCGGGCGCGCCCCCGATCCTGAAGGAGGCAACGCTGCACCTCTACCCGGACGAGACGGTCGCCCTGATCGGCAGCAGCGGCATGGGCAAATCGTCGGTCGCCAAGTTGCTGATGCGGTTCTACGATCCGCAAAGCGGGCGGGTCACCGTCGACGGCCATGACATCCGCGATGTCGCGCTTGCCTCCCTGCGCGATCAGATTGCCGTAATCCTGCAAGAAAGCGTCCTCTTCGCAACCACCGTCCGCGACAACATCGCCTATGGCCGCTTGGACGCGACCGAGGCCGAGATCGAGGCCACCGCCATCGCCGCCGGGGCTGACGGGTTCATCCGCCGCCTGCCCGATGGCTATGCAACCGTGCTGGGCGAGCGGGGCGAAACCCTGTCCGGTGGTCAACGCCAGCGCATCGCCATCGCCCGCGCGATCCTGCGCGACGCGCCCATCCTGATCCTGGACGAGCCGCTGACCGGGTTGGATCACGCCACGGCGCAGGGTCTGGTTGCCACGCTGAAAACCCTCGCGGTCGGGCGCACGACATTGCTGATCGCCCATGATCCGCTGTCACTGACCCTTGCCGACCGGGTGGTCGAACTGCACGACGGCGCCTTTCGCCTGCATCTTCCCTCCCGTCCATCCCAACGGCAGGAGCGTTCTGCATGACCCTGCTGGACACCGTCCTGCCCCCTCCGCCGGAACAGTTGCGCGCGCTTCTGAAAACTGGCCCCTCTTTGCAGGCCGTCGCGGCGCTTATACCCGGTGCGGCGGGTCAGCCGACGGTCGAACGGGTGCATTTCCCCGACGCAAAGCCGGTTCAGATGCAGATCAGAGTGCGGGATGCCGCAGGGCAAAGCCGCATGATCTTTGCGGAATGGGTCGGATCATCCGCCGCCGATCTGGCCCGGACCGAGGCCGCTCGTCTTGCCAAGCCGCGGCGCGGACAGGGGGATGCTCAGCCTTCGGTGGCTGCCGATCCCGCCAATGGCTTGGTCCTGCGTCGCCCGGGCTTTGACACCAAACTGCCCGGGCTGCGGTTGCTGCACGATCCAGTTTTCGCGGCAGATTTGCTGGGGCCTTCGTCACAGGTCAGTCTCGTAGCGCATCGCCTTGGCAAGCGGGCTGTGCTGCGCATTGCCGGACGCGATGACCTGCGCTACGCGCGCCTTCGGCCCGTGACATCCGGCTCTGGACGGGACGCTTATGATCGTCACGTGGCATTGTGGGCGGCTGTGCAAGGGCATCAGGACCTCTCAATCCCGCGTCCGATTGAATTCGACCCAAATCTCGGGATGGCCCTGTTCGCGGCATTGCCGGGCACGCCCCCGGTGTTCAGCGGCCGACCCGGATTTATGGCCTGCCAATCCGTGACACGCGCCCTTAGCGTCCTTCAGTCGCGCGAGGTGTCAGCACCAGCCCACAGCGCTGCGGACGAAATGACGATCCTTGCAATCTGGGCCGGACGACTGGCCCAAGTCTTTCCTGATCTGGCCGCGCGGGTGCAGCCGATCCTCGACCGTCTCGGGGATCAATTGACAGGGCTTGCGCCTGCAAAATCCGTCTTGTGCCACCGCGACCTGCATGAAGGCCAAATTCTCCTTGATCGCGAACGGACCGGCCTTCTTGACTTTGATACGTTGCGCAAGGGCGATCCTGCGTTGGATCTTGGCAATCTGCAGGCCCATCTGATCCTTGCAACCCTCCGCGACGGTCAGCCGCGCGACGCCTTCGCCACCTCTCTTGAAAACGCGGCACATGTGCCCTTGCCACGCCTTTCGCTATGGCGGCGGGCTGCCCTTCTGCGGCTGGCCATGATCTATGCCTTTTCGGCTGAAGCCCCCGCAGTCATCCTTGGGCTACTGGCAGCGGCCAAAGGCTGACTAAATCTCTGCGTCATCCGAAACTGAACCGACATAAGCAGAAGGCAAAGCTCTCTGCGGATACTGACCTTGAACAGGTGGCCTTGGGCCGGGGTCAGCAGCAGACAATCTCATCGTCGTCGACTTGGTAGCTGTTTGATTGCCACGCCCCAAACGGGATCTTTCCCAAGCAAGCCGCTCTAACATGCGGACCGAAGCAAGCGCGTGGGGAAGCGCCATGTCATGACCCGGCCGTGTTCTTCGTAGCATCATGGTTCAGGGCAGGATCAACCAAACTCATCCGTGCCAAAACCACGCGAAGGGTCAATCGCTATCGGGGAGCCAAAGGAAACAAGTGGCCCGAATGCCGAAATAATCTAATTCTTTCAATGATATATGGCGGAGAGGGTGGGATTCGAACCCACGGTAGGCTTGCACCTACTCCGGTTTTCGAGACCGGCGCGATCGACCACTCCGCCACCTCTCCGCACTTAGGGGGTCGTCTGAGGCGGGGGTCTAGCCGGGGATTCGGCGCTGTGCAAGCCCGATTCCGAAGAGACAGTCAGGAAAATGCGCACCCCCTCCCAATGGTGCAGTGCATGCAGCCTTTCTGACGGCAGACAGACCTGAACCAAGACCCGATTTGCAGCCCTAGGACCAGTCGCCGCTCCCGTCGCGTCCACGCAATGCCCATGCGCGCGAGGTCTTCCTGCACGTCCGACACCTGTGGGGAATACACTGCAACGCCCCAATGACAGGGGACCTGAGATTTCGGTACACGCGCAATCCCGAGCGACCTGCGCACGGCGCACCGCCCCCCTCGCGCCCCTTTGGACCGAAAACCGTCTCAGCAGGCGGCGCGAACCAAGGCTAAAGAACGCCAACAGCCTTCGCACGACAATACAAAAGTTAATGGCCCCCCTTCCCACGCCCGCCAAGCAAAAAATGCAGCCAACCAGAGCGGGAGAACCGTCTCGATGTCATGGTGCTTGTCGTGGGAAAAGCCCACAACGCGGCACTGTGTGTGATATAAATCGATGAGTCATGGCGGACAGTGAGCCCGCCATTGTGCCGTTGCATCCCGTTTGAATCCCGTCGCAACTAAGCCAACAAAATATGGGGAATAACCCCTATCTTGGCCCTGCCCCTGTATATCCCCGTTGCATCGCATGCCTTCCTGTGCTTTTCTCTTTGATGGGTAGGTTATGAGGTAGGACAGATGCCGAAGGTTGCCGCAGAACTTGGGCCGTTGGATGTGAAGCGCCTTGAACATGCGGGCGGCAAAGGTAACGCGATGGTCGCGGTTGGTGGGGTGGCGGGGCTTTACCTGCAACTGACCCCAAAGGGTGGTAAGTCTTGGCTCTTGCGCACCACTGTCGGGGCCAAGCGCCGGGATATTGGGCTGGGCGGCTTTCCTACTGTGACCCTTGCCCAAGCCCGCGAAAAGGCCCGCGAAGCCCGCGCAAAGATTGAAGGCGGGGTTGACCCTGTCGAAGCCCGCAAAGAGGCCAAGCGCCGCCTTATCGAAGCCCAGCGCCGGGGTCTGACCTTCAAGGATGCCGTTGATAAAGCCCTTGCCGCGAAACTGGACGCCTTCAAGAACGAAAAGCACCGCGACCAATGGCGCAACACCCTGACCACCTACGCCTTGCCGGAACTTGGCGCGTTGACTGTGCAGGAAATTGACCCCGCCGCTGTGCTTCGCGCGCTGCAACCGATCTGGGCGACCAAGACGGAAACCGCGACCCGTGTTAGGGCGCGGATTGAGGCTGTCTTGTCTTGGGCAACCGTGGCGGGGCATCGCACGGGCGATAACCCCGCGCGCTGGGCGGGGAACCTGAAAGAGCTTCTGCCCGCCCCCAGCAAGATTGCGGTTGAAGCCAATCACCCCGCCCTGTCGTTGGATGATGTGCCGCGCTGGTTTGCCGATCTGCAAAAGCGCGAAGGCTTTGGCGCACGGGCGGTTGAGTTTGCCGCCCTGACCGCCGCCCGATCTGGCGAAGTGCGTGGCGCGACATGGGATGAAATCGACCTAGACCGCGCTTTGTGGGTTGTCCCTGCCGCGCGGATGAAGATGGGCAAGGAACATCGCGTTCCGCTGTCGCCTGCCGCCGTGGCGCTGTTGAAGGCTCTGCCGCGTCTGGACGGAAACCCGCTTGTATTCGCCGCCGCCAAAGGTGG
>CALRPK020000106.1:0-6382 GCA_943370015.1 Paracoccus haematequi | reverse complement strand
TGTCGATCAGGCGCGCACAATCGGCGATGAATTCATCCGTCGACTCCAGCATTTCGTCCGGGATGGTCGAACCTTCGGACTTTGGCAGCGTGTTTCCACCCCGCCCGGCGTGGAAGCGTAAGCCTATCTTGGCCGCCGCCTCGAACTGGCGATCAACAAGGCGTTTTCCGGCATGGCGGGGAAAGTTGTATTGGTGGTCAAAGGCCGTGGTGCAGCCATGTTTCACCAGTTCTGCCATCGCGGTCAGGGACGAGTGGTAAAAACACTCTTCGGTCAGGCGCGAAAAGATCGGATAGATCAGGTCCAGCCATTCGATCACCGACAGCTTGGTCCAGTCCAGATCGGCGCGGTTGCGCACAAAGGTCTGGAAGAAATGGTGATGGGTGTTCACCAATCCCGGATAGACAAACCAGCCCCGCGCATCGATGACGTTGCACCCTGCGGGCGCCACCAAGTCCTTGCCGATGGCGGTGATCTTTGGCCCTTCGACCAGCAGGTCCACATCGCGCAACACGCTGTGGGGATCACAGATGACGGCGGCGCAATTCTTGAAAAGATGGGATGTCATGCGGTCTGACCTGCAGGTTCAGGCTTCAGTTCGTGCAGGCGATGGATGCCCGGCATTTCGACAAAGCCCGGCAGGGCGCGCAGCGACCGGGTCCACAGCCGGATCGCGGGATAGGCATCGGTAGCGATGCCGCCATCGGGGGCCAGCATGGCATGCGGAAAACAGGCGATATCCGCCAGCGTGGGGCGGTTGCCGGCAAGAAAGGCGTCCCCCCGCAAGCCCGCCTCGACCAACGCCGCTTCAAGTTCGCGCAGCGCGGCCACCCCCGCCTTGCGACAGGCGTCGATGTCCGCAGGCTTTTGCAGCATGTCATGGGTGCGCGCCTTGCCGATGCTGGCCGAAAGCCGATGCGCAAACGCGAGCCATTGCGCCACCCGTCCACGCATGACCGGGGTGTCATCGCCCAGCCAATCCGGCCCATGGCAGGCCGCCACATAGGTCAGGATCGCGGCGGATTCGGTCAGCACAAGGTCACCGTCTTGCAGCACCGGGATGGTTCCTGCCGGGTTCATCCGCAAGAACGCTGCGCTGCGATGTTCCGCGCCGGGGTGGAAATCGACCGCCCGCAGATCAAGCGGCGCGCCGATCAGTGCCGCAAACAGTCGCACCTTGTAGCAATCGGGACTCAGCACATAGTCGTAAAGGATCATGCCGCCACCAACTGCGCGCCAAAGGTGTAGCCGCGCCGTTTCAACCAACGCCGATAGGCCACGGATGTCAGGTCGGCGCGCGTCGGAATCTCCATCCCCGGATCAAGGGGCAGAAGGCTGGGTTGCTGGTTTTCAAGGATGGACCGGTCTTGCAGAAAGATCGTCTGCTGGAAATGGATCAAGTCTGTCATCGGTGTTTCGTCGTCAAACAGCGCCATCCACGGCCAGACCTCGCACAGGGTTTCGGTCAGGGGCTGCACGAAAAGCGTGATCACGTCCCATTCGCCCGGACGCGGCGGGCAGGTCTTGTAAAGCACCGCCACCGTGGGCGCGGGGACGCGATACATGTATTCCGTGGTGATCCCGCCCTGCGCCGATTTCGCGGCCTGCGGTTGGTAGAACTGCACCTTGGTTGCCCAAACCTCATCCACCTCGTCGCGGATGGCAACGTCATAGCGCCCCACCTCTGTATGCGGTTCGGCCCCAAGGATGTCGGTATGCACAAAGGGAAAGTGCGCAATGTCGAGGAAGTTTTCCACCGCCCGCAGCGGCGAGCATTTCACCCGCACCAGCCCCACATCGACCAGCCGTCGCCCGGGTTGGTCCGCCTCGGGCATGGCAAAGACGGGATGTGGCGGTGTGCCAAGGCTGGTCCAGACGTGGCCATAACGGACATGCGACAGCAGGGCTTTCCCGTCTGCCGTCACCGTCACGCCGTTGTCGTCCAGTGCAATGCGGATGGCTGTACCCAAAAGCAGCGTATCGCGCGGTGCATTCCGAAGTTGGCTGACCAAGGCCACGGGATACCATTCGTCACGGACCGGGTCGGTCATGTGAAAACCCCCTCCGCCTGTCGGCGCAAATCCTCAAGTCCGCGCGAAACCGCTGTCAGCGCCGTGGCCGATGCCGTCGCATCGGCCAGCACATGCAGCACGCAGCGATCCTGCGGCAAGGGTTGGACAAGGATTGTCACCGTCACTTCAGCAAGGCGGCCTTGGGCCACCTTACCCGTCAGCGCAAAGCCCGCGGCCGCCCAGTCCACCGCCGCCTCAATCGTCAGCGACCGCAACGCCACGCCCTCTACCGCCGGGGGATGTGCGTCGGTTGGCTGTGACGCGACCCAGACCACCCCACTGGCTTCGGTCGCATGAAAGACGGGCACGCGGATCGCTTCGGGCGGGACCAGATCGGGATGCGCGGGAATCCGAACGCACTGCCCGGCGGCACCGTAGCTCCAGCCATGATAGATACAGGACAGCGCCTCGCCCCGCACAAAGCCATGCGACAGACGCATGCCACGGTGCGGGCAGCGGTCAGACCATGCCCCCAACCGACCCGAGGCACTGCGCCACAACGCCATTTCCACCCCATCGACGACGACAGGCATGACCCCTTGCGGAGGCACGTCTTTTGACAGCGCGACAGGTGTCCAAGCGGCAATCATGGGTTCAGGTCCGGTGAACGGAATCAACGCGACGCTAGGCCGTGATCGGATGGCTGTCCTGCCGACCGTGCAGACCTTGACGCTTTAGAAACAAAAACAGGCGACACGCCCGTTTTTTAAACAGAAGCGCCCGTAAAACAAGCGCTCAATGATTTCTACCTCATCAGGATATTCAGACGTTTCCCAGTGGTCGCCGTGCAATCGTTTCGACCCAGACGTCAAACGGACCCAAAGAGACGCCCAACTCCATCGCATCAATCAGGTCAGGCGGTCCGCTCAGGATAATCTGCACCTGTCCGTCCACGCGCCGCAATGGCTGCCCTTCCAGTCCCAGTCGCTGCATATGCCGCACGATCCACGGCAGGAAACTTTCCGCCGCCAGATCGCCTGCAAGGATAAGCTCTTCTCTGGCCAATGCGTCACCTGCTGCTTGCACCGGGGAGCATGCAAAGGATGGTGGCGCTTGGCAAGCCACGCCTGGATCGCAAGCGGGCGTGGGGCCAAAGCGTCGACCCCATGCAGCGATGCTGCCTTTGAGTCCAAGATTCTGGCAGCGAGTTTCGCAGACCAAGGGGTGGTCTTAGAAGTTCACGGCCACATCCTATATTCTACTCCGTCAGTAGAATAATACATGCCATGCACATCAAAAATCAATGATTAGCTTTCATTGACCGGCCATGAAAAATCTATCTTTCTTGTCGTCATTATTGGCCCAGATGAACAGGCCATCCGCAAAATGACCCTCCCGCGTCCGGCAGGGCAGACAGACAAGGATGATCCCGACATGACAACGCTTACCCGCCGCCAAATCCTCGCCTCAGCCAGCGCTGCCGGTTTTGCCATGCTGGCCGCCCCGTCGATCCTGCGGGCGCAGGGGTTGGCGACCCTCAACATCGACTTTGCCACCTACAACCCGGTCTCGCTGGTCTTGAAAGCCAAGGGCTGGCTGGAAGAAGAGTTCAAAGCGGATGGGACCACCGTGACTTGGGCCAAATCCGCCGGATCGAACAAGGCGCTGGAATTCCTGAACGCTTCGGCTTTGGACTTCGGCTCTACCGCTGGTGCTGCGGCATTGGTCGGCAAAATCAATGGCAACCCGATCAAGACGGTCTACAGCTTTTCCAAGCCGGAATGGACGGCGCTTGTCACCCGCGCTGACACCGGCATCACCAAGGTTGAGGACCTGAAAGGCAAGTCTGTCGCGGTGACGCGCGGCACGGACCCGCATATCTTCCTGATCCGCGCCTTGGCCGATGTGGGCCTGTCCGAGGCGGATATCACCCCGGTCCTGTTGCAACACGCGGATGGCAAGACGGCCCTGACGCGCGGTGATGTGGATGCTTGGGCGGGCCTTGACCCGCTGATGGCTGCGGCTGAGCTTGAGGATAAAGCCTCGCTGTTCTTCCGCAATCCGGCGGCCAACTCTTACGGTGTGCTGAACGTGCGTGAGGCGTTTTTGGCCGAACACCCCGAAGTCACCGCACGCGTTCTGACGATCTATGAGAAAGCCCGCGAATATGCGCTGGCCAACCCGGCAGAATTGCAAAACCTGCTGGTCGCAGAGGCTGGCCTTGCACCGGAGATCATCGCGCGGCAATTGGGTGAGCGGACCGACCTGAGCAACCCGCGCATCGGTGCAGCGCAGCGCGAGGCGATCCTTGCCGCAGGTCTGGCCCTGCAAAAAGCTGGCGTGGTTGAGGCGTCGGTCGACGTGACGGCAACGGTTGACGGTCTGCTTGACGACCGTCTGCCACAGGCCTGATCGTCGGATGACCGACGCCACCCTATCAACCCGATTGACCGAGGGTGCCAAGCCCCCTCGGTCATTTCTACGCGGTTCGGGCCTGTTGTGGGGACTGGCCCTGCCCGTCACCCTTGCGCTGATCTGGGAGGTGGTGGTTGCCACGGGCCTGAACACTGGCCGTTTGCTGCCACCGCCCAGCGTGATTGCCATCACGCTTTATGACCTTTGGGCGAAGGGCGACCTGACTGGACATATCGGCGCGACCCTGTGGCGCGTTGTGGTCGGCTTTGGTTTTGGTGTCTTGGTCGGGACCGTGCTTGGCGCGTTGACCGGCTATGCCAGACCCGCAGCGCGCATGCTTGACCCCACGTTGCAGGCGCTGCGGGCCATTCCGTCGATTGCTTGGGTGCCGCTTTTCATCCTGTGGTTCGGCATCTTTGAAACGCCCAAAATCACGCTCATCGCCGTCGGTGTGTTTTTCCCGGTCTATCTGGGGGTGATGGAGGCGATCCGATCCGTCGACCGCAAGGTGGTTGAGGTTGGTCGCATCTTTCGCCTGTCTGGCCCGCAACTGGTGTGGCGCATTCTGTTGCCCGCCATCCTGCCCGCCTATGTCACCGCGCTGCGATCTGGCCTTGGCCTTGGCTGGATGTTCGTTGTGGCGGCAGAGTTCATGGGGGCGTCGCAGGGACTTGGCTACTTGCTGATTGATGGCCAACAACTGGGCAAACCCGCACAGATCGTTGCGGCCATCGTGACCTTTGCCGTCCTTGGCAAAGCGACAGACAGCCTTCTTGCGCTGACCGCAGCACCCTTCCTGCGCTGGGAAGATGGCTTTGCCGCCAGTCGGACGACAGAGGGAAAGGGGTAGGAAATGCTGACAGTTGAACGGTTGGAAAAGACCTTTGACGGCACAACCCCGGTGCTGGGCGGGATCAACCTGACCGTCGCGCCGGGGGAAATCGTGGCCATCGTCGGCGGATCAGGATGTGGCAAGTCGACCCTTCTGCGCATCCTGACGGGTCTGGACACCCCAAGTGCGGGGCGCGTGCAGTTGGATGGCGAAACGGTGCGGACGCCGCATGAACGCATCGGGATGGTCTTTCAGGAACCGCGCCTGTTTCCTTGGCTGACGGTCGGGCAGAACGTGGGTTTCGGCCTGTCGCATCTGACCAAATCAGCCCGAGAGACCAAGGTGCGCGCGGTGTTGCAGCGGGTCGGGCTTGGGGATCGAGCCAACGCTTGGCCACGCCAGCTTTCGGGGGGGCAAGCGCAGCGGGTAGCCATTGCCCGTGCCTTGGTCACCGATCCTGAGGTGCTGCTGATGGATGAACCCTTTTCGGCGCTGGACGCTTTCACCCGTGCCGATCTGCAAGATCATTTGCTTGAGATTTGGGCGGGCACCGATCCGCGCCCGACTTTGGTCATCGTCACCCATGACGTGGATGAGGCTGTCATCCTTGCCGACCGGGTGGTGGTGATGCAGCCGAACCCCGGCCGCATTGCCGATGTTCAGTCCATTGACCTGCCGCGCCCCCGCAACCGAACCTCTGTCGGGTTCGACGCCGCGCGCCATGCCGTGTTGGAAGCGCTGGACAGCACCCTTCCAAAACGGCAATAGCGGGCGGACCCTGCCCAGGAAGCCGCTCAGGCAGGTTGTCCCGGACACCGCTGCGCTGAAAGGCCTCGGATCGTCTGGCCGGTGTTCCGGACGGGGTCAGAAAATCGGAATGGGGTCGATGTTCCAAAACACGGGGCCACCCATCGGTATCGGCACTGCCGAGGGGTTGGAACCGGGATTTGTCAGGGATGCCAAGGACGTTTTTGCTCCCAAAGGCAGCCGTTGCCTTCCCGCGCACCAAGGAAAGCCGTCCGCAAGCTTTGGTCATTGCCGCGCGGTCCGGGGTGTCAGGGGTGCGGCAAGTGCCATCAGGGGTCAAACCTGACTCCGGCGGATATGGCCGCGATAAACAGCG
>CALRPK020000105.1:0-6434 GCA_943370015.1 Paracoccus haematequi | reverse complement strand
ATCAATTCGTTGATCAGCTTCAGTTCGACCTCGTTGCCAGCGCCGTGATACCACATCGACAGCGTGGTTTGCGCTTGCACGGCCGAAGCCCCGACCGAAGCCCACGCCATGATCGCAGCCGAAGCCGCGAATTTGAACAGTTTCATCCCTTTTCCTCCCTCAGGGGTTTGAACGTCACGATACTAGGTTGGCGGCGCTCGTTGACCGAGGCACGCCAGTAGACCGGGCCAGCCACAAGGACCGGTGCGGTGTCATTCCGGCTCTCGCCGGAAATCAGGGCCAACAGACGCTCGCCCGCGCGGGCGCCCATGGCGTTATAGGGCAGTTCCACCGTGGTCAGCGGCGGATACAGCGTTTCGGCAATGGCGCGGTAATTGTCGAACCCGGCCACACCCACCTCATCGGGCATCTTGCGGCCCATCGACCGCAGGATGCCGTAAACCATCATCGCCATCTGGTCATTGCCGCAGCAGATCACTGTGGGCGGGACATCCATCCGCAACATGCGGTCAATGGAATCCCACAGCAGCGGCGGCCCGATCTCTGGCTGGTCAAAATCCACATGCGCCAGCAGGGCAGGGTCAAACGCGATCCCCGCCTGCGCCAAGGCATCACGGTAGCCCAGCGCCCGCAACCGGCCCGCCACCATGTCAGGCCGCAGCGACAGAAAGGCGATCCGCCGATGCCCCGCCCCGATCAGGCGGCGCACAAGGTCCGCCTGCAACCGCCGGTCATCTGGCAGCACGGCAGGCGTGCCCGCCGTATCAAAGCAATTGGCCAGCAGCAGCGGCGTGTCTTCCGGCACCTTGGGCAGCTTCACCTCTTGGTGGTATTCGGCGACATAGATCAGCCCTTCCACCCGGTGCGACAGGAAGGTGTCGATCAGATGCGGCACCCGGTCCTTGCGCCCGTTGGTATCGGCAATCATCACCGTCATGCCGGACATTTCCAGCGCCCGCTGGATGCCTTGCACGATGAACAGATCAGGCAGACCTTGCTGGATCGAGGGTTGGTTCTTGGTGGAAATCGCCCCGGTGATCAGACCGACGATGCCGGACTTCTGCGCCCGCATCATCCGCGCCGCATTGGACCGGACATAGCCCAGATCGCGCATCGCGGTCTCTACCGCCTCGCGCGTCTTGTCACCCACAGGACCGTCGCCGTTCAGCACCCGGCTGACCGTCTTGGGGGATACCCCCGCCATGCGCGCGACGTCGTAGATCGTTGACAACGGGGCCCCTCCAAGCAGCCAGAGCGTCTTGTGGGACGCGCTGACATCGGTGTCATGACATCGGTGTCATAAAGCGGTCGATTCTGTCAAGCCGCGATTGCGAACTCTGCACTGCCCCTCCGAAAGCAGGGGTGGGCCATCTTTCGTCGCGTTGCATCCAGCCCCCGCAGCCCGCATGACAGGCGGCGTGATACAAGCGGGCCGGGAGTATGCGGATGCAAAGCGATTTCCTGACGATGGAACGGCACGATGCGGGCGGCCCTCTGCCGGGGGATGCCTTTGCACGGCTGCGCAGTGCCGAGTTGGACGTCCTGCAGATCGACGGGGTTTTCGCGCCCGATCTATGTGCGCGCATGGTCGCCGCCTTGGAAACCAATGCGCCGGGGTTTGAACAGACCGAATTTCCCGGCCCGTTCCGATCCTTCTTCTACGGTCGCAACCTGAACCTGAATGACCCCGAGCTTGATGATTACTACACCGCCGCCGCGCGCTTTGATGCCGACCTGCACCGCTTTGGCGCAGGTTTGGGTGTGGACCCTGTGGCGCGGATTTCGGGCGTCTTGTCGGCGCTGGATGGCGGCAGGCCGATTGCTCCCGCGCCGGGGCCGGATGGAACCAACCATTTCTTCACCACCTTTCGCGGGCACAGGAACGGCGGCTACATCCCCCCGCATTTCGACAACGAACAGGGATTGCGCCCCAGCTACCGCCATGTGGCCGCAGTCACCTCGGGCGATATCCTGTCCTTCGTGGTGACCTTGGCGACGGCAGAGGCTGGCGGCGTGCTGGAACTTTACGATCTGATCGCGGATGAGGGGCGGGGGATCGTGAACGACGACGGCCTGTCGCGCCGTCCGGATCTGTCCACCCTGCGCTCGCAGACCGTTCCCGTCCCTGCGGGGTCAATGCTTGTGGTGCAATCCGGGCGGCGGTTGCACCGCGTGCAGCCTGTGGTCGGGAACAAGATGCGCTGGACGATGTGCAGCTTCATGGCCCTGTCGCGCGACGGCCAACGGACCTTTGCTTGGGGATGATGGGCTATATCGACAGCCTGATCGACGCGCGGCGGGCGGGGCATGTCTCCGACCACATCCACCTTGGCCTGTTTACCGACCCGTCCCTGACGCTGGATCAGGCGCAAGAGGCGATGGCCCGCCACCACATATCGGCGCTGGACCTGCGGAATGGGCTGGATGTTGTGGATGTCGGCTGCGGCTTTGGCGGCACGCTGCGCAGGATTGATAACGATTTCTTAGGTAAGTTGACAGCTGTCAACATCGACCCCCGCCAAATCGCCCTCGCCCGCGAAGGGCTCTGGCGCAACCCCGTGGACTGGCTGACCTGCGACGCCGCACGGCTTTCTGACGACCGCAGCGCATGGGCCGACCGCATCCTGTCGCTTGAGGCGATGTTCCATTTCCCCGACCCTGCGGCGTTCTTCGCCGCCTGCGCCAAGGCATTGCGTCCGGGGGGAAGGCTGGTCGTCAGCACGATTCTACTAAACGACAGCCCCTCTGCCCATGCCGTCGCAAAAGGCTTCGCCCCTTGGCCCTTGCCGGGAATGACTTTGGAGGGTCTGACCGGGATGGCCACAGCCGCCGGGTTCAAGGTGCAAGACATCCAAAACCTCGCCCCTCATTGTCTGCCGGGGTTTGACTGGATGTGCCCGCCCCCACCGCCCGAAATCACCGACCACCCGGTGATCGAACTTCGCCGCCTGTTTCAGACAAGACAGGCCTCCTATCCGATGCTGGTGCTTCAGGCGGGCGGGAACACCCAGAAGTAATCCCCGCTCGCCCCGCCTGCCGCCAGTGCCTCATCGTTCAGACGCTTGGCCATGCGGTCGATGCTGTCGCCGGGCCAACCGCGGCAGGACTGCATCTTCAGGGTCACCGGATCATAGACCATCTCATCACTTGCCGGTGCGCGCGCCATCAGGGCCGACGGCAATACCGCACAATGATAGACCCGCAAGCCCGTCCCCAAGGCCCGCGCCCGGTCAAAGCTGGTCAGGAAGCGTTCGGGCGTATCCCCCGGCAGGCCCATAATGATTTCAGTGGTGACAGAGGCGATGGACCTGAGCGCCCCCAAAAGTCCACCCAACCGACCCGGATCAAACTTGCGCTCCACATGGCGCAAGACGGCGTCGTCAAAGGATTGCAGCCCAATCCCGATATGGGGGGCCCCAACCCCTTCCAGAAAGCGCAAATGATCTTCGGTCAGGTTGCGGGGGTACACCTCGGCGATCAAGGCGCGATCCTTCAGGAACCCCGTCGCCGTCGCCGCATCCCGCACGGCAGCAAAGCCAGAGGCGTTCAGGTTCAACCCGGCATCGGCCAGCAGGACAGCCCCCAGACCCAACCGCGCCATCGCGTCAAACTCGCCTGCGATCCGGTCGGCTGACAGCACATTGCGCGGGGCCTCCATCACGCCCCATTCGCAGAAGGAACAGGTGAAGGGGCAACCGCGATAGGTTTCCAGCAAGCCAATCCCCCCCGCCGGGATCAGCCCTTGGCGGTAAGGCGAGGCAAGGTCATCCATCACCGCTCGCGCGCCGGGTGCGGTTTGCCGCCAAGCGCCATCCCGGCGCAGGGTCACGCCGGGGATGCGGACCAAGGCCGCAGGGCTGCGGTCCGTGGCGGCGACGAGGGCGGGAAAGACGGACTCCCCCTCTCCCTCCACCAACACATCGCAACAGGCATCCAAGGCGGTAAAGGGCGCATGGCCCAGCATGTTGGAGCGTGCCGATGGCCCACCCATCACGATCAGGCGCGACGGATCATCCTGCGCGAGCAGCGTCATCACCTTCGCCAGTTGGGGCAGGGACCAAAGAAACGCCGACCCCGCCACAATGTCGGGATCATAGGCGGCAACCTCTGCCGCCACGGCCTCTGGCCCCCGCTCACGCTCGTCCCAAATGCGCACATCCAGCCCGTCCAGACCCGCTGCCTGAACCGCCGCCGCTACCATATACATCCCCATGTTGGGGATGAAGGGCGGCAGCGCCGGGTTGTCCGCCGGATACCACGCCACAAGCGCGACACGGCGACCCGAGCGCTTGACGGCAGCGGTCATTTCCAGAAGGACCACCAGTATTCGCCGCCCTCACCCCCGCGTTTGGCGACGCGTTCGTTCAACTCGGCCCGCATCGCGGTCAGGTCATGCTCTGACCATGTGCGGTTCGAGATCATCGCCATGTTCACCGGATCAAAGTTCAAATCCCATGTCGGGTCAGACCGGCTGAGCAGGGCATCGGGCAGCACGAGGCAGTGATACACGCGCACCGAAGTAACCGGCAGCGACAGCGCGAAATCCAGCGTCTTGCGGAAGCCGTCTGGGGTGTCTTCGGGCAGGCCCATGATGATCTGGATTTCCAGACCCGCGACCTTGGACAGCGCCTCAACCGCAGGGGCAAAACGGCGCATGTCGAAGGGGCGGTTGTGCGCTTTCAGCACGCGTTCATCCATGCTTTGCAAGCCGACGCCCAGATAGGCGGTCCCGACGGATGACAAGAACTCCAGATGCTCTGGCTTGGCCATCGTGGGGTAGATTTCGGCCCAGAACAGTGCCTCGGACAAAATGCCGGTGCGGGATTGCGCTTCGGACAGGTTGCGGAAGGCCTTGCCGTTCAGGTTCAGCCCGGCATCCAGCAGGAACACCGCCGGGGCCTTCAGCGCCTTGAAGGCGCGCATTTCCGCCTCGATGTAATCAGCCGAGAACACATCGCGCGCAGGGCGGGTCACACCCCAAGCGCAGAAGTTGCACGACAAGGGGCAGCCGCGATAGGTTTCCAGATAGGCCACATGTTCGGGCTGCATCAGCCCCATCTGATAGGGCGACGGGATGTCGGCCATCGAAAACCCGCCCAAGACGCCGCTGACCTGCCAGCCCGATCCGTCCAGCTTGCGGGTGTAAAGACCCGGCGTTTCGGCAAGGGCCGCGCGGTCCAGCCGGGGCAGGGCCATCAATTGCTGGATCACCGCCTCGCCGTCGCCTTCGCAGATGGCGTCCACCACTGTGGCGACGGGGCGAAAGTGCCAATGGTCAAAGGCATCGCGCCGCGCCGATGGACCGCCGAACAGGAACAGCGCCTGTGGTTGCTGGGCGCGGATGTCGGCTGCGAGTTGCAACAGCGCCGTCATCGACCAGACATAGACCGAAAACCCCACCAGATCTGGGCCGAAGTCGAGGATGGCTTTCAGCCCCGCCTCTGGCCCCATATGGCCGATGTCGAAGAACTGAACCTCGGTCTCATGCGGGTATTGACCGGATTTCGCCGCCGCATGCACGCGGTGGATGCCATAGGATGGCATCGGCAAGGGCATTTCATTGCCGTCGAAGGGCGGAGAAGAACACACCAACGCCAGTTTCCGCATCTTACCCCCTGCCCAAGACGCTGTGGGATCATTGCCCCACCCGTCTGGAATTGCCGCATTTCCGACATCCGATTTAAGGGCCGATGTCCCATGGCACCACCAACCCCATCCGATCGCGCGGGACACCCATTCGGATGCCTGCGCCTGCCCACCCAAGGGCAAGAGTTGTGCCGTGTGGGGGGCGTTGGGGTCAGATCGGGCGGGTTTGTGGCTGCGGCGTGCGTTTCAGGATCAGCGCCTGAATGCCGTGGGTGGTGGCAAAGGCGGCGGCCTTGGGGCCCATCACCATCAGGGCGGTCGCCATAGCGTCGGCCATGATGCAGGTCGGGGCCAAGACGGTGACCGAGGCCGGGGCATCCACCAGCGGTGCGCCGCGTTTGGGGTCCATCGTGTGCGAGAGCCTTGCTCCCCGCACAGTGACGAAGTGGCGGTAATCGCCGGATGTGGCGATTGCCCCCTCTGTCAGGTCAAAGACGGAATGGGCGGCATCGGTGTTCGGGTCTTGCACCGCCACCGACCACGGGCTGCCATCCCGGCGCGGGCCGCTGGCGCGGAGTTCGCCGTCAATCTCAACCAGCGCATGGGGCAGATGCCATGCGGCCAGAAGATCTGCCAGACGGTCCACGGCATAGCCCTTGGCGATGCCCGACAGGTCCAGTGACAGCGGGGCCAAGGCGCGGGCTTGGCCCTCGGTCAGCTCCAGCGCCTGCGTGGCCGGAATGCGCTGGGCGGTGCTGGCGGCGCGGATGGCGGCAAGGCTGGGGGCGGTGTCGATGAAGCCCCAAGCCCGCACCGCATCGCCAAGGTTCATCTCGAACGCGCCATCG
>CALRPK020000104.1:0-6489 GCA_943370015.1 Paracoccus haematequi | reverse complement strand
GAACAGCGTGCCGACCGTGATGCCGGAAAAGATCACCAAGCCCACCGAATAGCGCGCCGCCGCCCCTGCCCCGCTGGCGATGATCAGGGGGATCACGCCAAGCGCCATCGCGGCGGTCGTCATCAGGATCGGACGCAGGCGCACCTTGGCCGACAGGATGATGCCTTCGCGCGCCGAAAGCCCCCGTTCGCGGCGTTGCTGGTTGGCAAATTCCACCATCAGGATGCCGTGCTTGGTGATCAAACCGATCAGCGTGATCAGCCCGACCTGCGTGTAGATGTTCAGACTGCCAAGCCCGAGGTTCAGCGGCACCAAGGCCCCGAAAATTGACAAGGGCACCGTCATCAGGATGATGAAGGGATCGCGGAAGCTTTCGAATTGCGCCGCCAGCACAAGGTAAATGACGATCACCGCCAGCGCGAAGGCCAGAAGGATCGTGTTGCCCTCTGTCACCTCAAGGCGGCTTTGGCCGGAATAATCGACAAAGAACCCATCCGGCAGCAGCGGGCGGGCGATTTCTTCCAGCTTGGCCAGACCGTCACCCGTGGACACGCCTGGCAAGGGCAGTGCCGACAGCGTGGTGGAGTTCAGTTGGTTGAACTGCTCAATCGCCGAGGGCGAGACCTGCGTGTCGATGCTGACCACGGCGGAAAGCGGCACCATCTGCCCGGTCGTGGCGCGGATGTAGAATTGCGCCAGCTTTTCCGGGTTGTCGCGATATGTTTCCGGCACCTGCAGGATCACGTCATAGCTGTTGGAATCACGGTCGAACTGCGCCACAGCCCCGCCGCCGACCAACAGGCCCAGCGTCGTGCCGATATCCCGCGCGGGCAGGTTCAGCGCCGCCGCGCGTTCGCGGTCGATGCGGATGCGGACCTGCGGCGCGTTATAGGCCAGCGAGTTCTGCACGATGATGAACCGGCCCGAGGCTTGGGCCTTTTGGCGGATTTCCTCGGCCACCTCATAGATGCGGGACGGATCGCCAGTGGATTGCAGCACCATGCTGATGGGTAGGCCGCCGCCCGCGCCGGGAAGCGATGGCGGGGCAAAGACAAAGGCCTGCACGCCCGTGACAGGGGCAAGGCGGCCTTGCAGATCGGCCTGAATTTCCTTTTGCGACCGCTCCCGTTCCGACCAATCCTTGAAGGCCCAAAGCGCGATGGCCGAATTGGTCGATCCGCCAAAACCGGTGATCGAGAAATTGGCGTCCAACTCTGGCAAATCCTTGGTCAGGTCGCGCATCTGATCGACATAGGTCCGGGTATAGGCGCTGGTCGCATAGGGCGGCGCGTTGACGAAGGAGAAGAGGGCACCGGAATCCTCTTCGGGCGCCAGTTCTGAAGAGGTGTTCAGGAACAAGAACCCGCTCAGACCCATCAGCACTGCGACGACCAGAAAGGTCACGGGGCGGTAGTTCAGCGACCCCGCGACCCGGCGTTCATACCAATTCGCCAGCCGCTCAAAACTGCGATCCACACCCTTTTGAAAGCGCGAATGATTGCCCCGCGTCAACAGCCGTGCAGCCATCATCGGGGTGATCGTGACCGCGACGATGCCAGAGATGATGACGGACCCCGCCAGCGTCACGGCAAATTCGCGGAACAGGGCCCCGGTCAGACCACCGGTAAAGGCCAAGGGCGCAAAGACGGCGGCCAAGGTGATGGTCATGGCAACGACGGGGCCAAAGATTTCCTTCATGCCGATGAAGGCGGCTTGGATCGGGCGGAAGCCCTCCTCGATATGGCGGTGGATGTTTTCGACCACCACGATGGCATCATCCACGACCAGCCCGATGGCCAGCACCATGGCCAAGAGCGACAGCAAGTTGATCGAATAGCCAAAGGCATAAAGGATGAAACACACACCCAGCAGCGACAGCGGGATCGTCACCACGGGCATCAGCACCGACCGGAACGAGCCCAAGAACAGCAGGATGATAACGATAACAATCGCCACAGCCTCGGCGATGGTCTTGAACACCTCGTTGATCGAGGCGCTGATCTGTTCGGTGCTGTCATACATCAGGGACAGCTTCATCCCTTGCGGCAAACTGTCCTGAATAAGTGGCAGTTCGGCCAGAACGGCGGCGGACATGTCCAAGGGATTGGCCCCGGGTGTCGGGAAGATGCCGATGAAGGTGCCGGGTTCGCCGTTGAAATTCACGATGGTGTCGCTGCTGGCCGCCGCCAGTTCCACCCGCGCCACATCGCCCAGACGCACCACGGCATCGCCATCAGCGCGTACCGGCAGGGCGGCGAAGGCCTCGGGCGTCCGCAGGGTGGTGTCCATCGTGATGGAGTATGAGACATATTCGCCCTTAGTTTTGCCGGGCGCGGCAAGGAAGTTGGCTTGGTTGATCGCCCCCAACACCTCAGGTGCGGTCACGCCGCGACCGGCCAGTTTGACGGGGTCGATCCAGACGCGCATCGCATAATCAGCGCCACCCAGCACCTGAATCTCGGCCACGCCGGGGATGGTGGACATACGCGGGCGGATCACGCGCTGGATATATTCGGTGACCTGTTCCGAGGTCATCTCCGGGTTCTGCATCGCCATATACATCGTGGCAAAGGTCATCCCCGTGCCTTTGACGATGGTGGGATCCTCGGCCTCGGACGGCAGTTGGCTGCGGACCTGCTGGACCTTGGACATCACCTCGGTCAACGCGACATCGGGGTTGGACCCCAGCCGCATGTTGACCGTGACAACCGAGGCTGAGGGGCGCGAGCTTGAGGTGATGTAGTCCACGTTTTCCGTGGTGGCGATGGCGGCGGCGATGGGGGCGGTGATGAAACCTTGGATCAGGTCAGGTGCCGCACCGGGATAGACCGTGGTGACGGTGATGACGGTTTCCTGCACCTCGGGGTATTGGCGGACCGGCAGGTTGAAAAGGCCCTGAAGGCCCAACAGAAGGATCAACAGGCCCAGAACCGTGGACAGGACCGGGCGCTGGATGAAGATGGTGGACGGGCTCATTCCGTGGCCCCCTCAACCGCCGGGCCGGTCATGGTGGCGGCGGGGTTGACGTCATTGTTCACGATGGCGGGTTGGCCGTTGGACAGGCGGTTTTGGCCTGCGCTGACCACCTGCGCGCCGGGTTCGATCCCGGACACTTCGACAAGGCCACCCGTGCGGCGGCCGGTTTTGACGAACACCTGCCGCACCTCAAGCTGCGGGCCTGCGGCGGCGGGTGCGGCACCCTCGGCAGGGGCTGTGGCGGCAGGAGTTGCGGCAGCGGGGGCATCCGCCTTGGGCTGCACCAGATAGACGAAATCGCCGTACAGGCTGTTTGAAATGGCGGTTTGCGGCAGGGAAATGACCCCCTCTTCGGTCGGCAGGATCACGTCGATCCGCACGAATTGGCCGGGTGCGATGCGCCCGCCCGCATTGGGCACCGATCCGCGCAGGGCGACCAGACGGGTGGCGGGGTCGATGCGCGGATCAATCCCTGTCAATTCGCCATAGAAGGGCTTGTCCTCGCCGTCGATATGCACGGCGATCTTTTGGCCGACGCGCAGATCGGACAGGCTTTGCTCCGGCAGGCTGAAATCGACGCGCAATTCCGTGCTGTCCTGCAAGGTGGCGATGATGGTGCCGGGGGCGACATATTGGCCGGGGTCCACCCGCGTCAGACCCACCACCCCGTCAAAGGGCGCGGTCAGCTGGCGTTGCGCCAGAACCGCCTCGGCCCTCGCAAGCTGGGCTGCGGCGGAACGCGCGGTGCTGGCGGATTGATCAAGGGCAGCCCCAGCAGCCACACCCCGCCCCGCCAATTCCCGCGCGCGGGTCAGGTCGGTCTGGGTCTGTTCGTAGGCGCTGCGGGCAGCAGAGACATCGGCCTGTTGCACCACATCGTCCAGTCGCAAGAGCACGTCCCCCGCCTTGACATAGGCGCCGGGCTTGAAGCGGATTTCCTTGACCACGCCAGAGGTTTCGACCGTCAACTCCACCCCGCGCGCGGCGTTGACCGTGCCAATCGCCTCGATCACCGGGGTCCATAGACCGGCCTTGGCCTCAACCGTCGACACCGTCGCGGGGGGGGCGGTCATGCCTGCAAAGAACTGCGCAATCATCTTGTCGCGGAAGAGGTTGAAGCCCACAAGGCCCCCGCCCACCAGACCCAACAGAATGATGGCGATGATGAAACGCTTGACCATGCGGCAACCCCAATTGTGCGAAAACGTGTCAGGCGCACCAATGATTGAACGCCACCGTTCAGGTTGAATCGCCCTTTTTTGCCATTCTGTCAAGAATTTGGCTGGAAAAGCTAAAGTAATCTCTGAGCGCGACCACCCTTTGCCGACCTTTCAGGCACCTTCCGCCCGTCGTGAAACCTTTGGTGGCTGAGGTGTCCGAAGCGGTATCTTGGTCGGAAGGCCCTTAGGTCGGGGACGGCGCGTGACGTTCGGTAAAGTCCCTTGGGGGCAGATCCTCATCGGGCCAATCGCCGTCAGGGTCATCCTCGGCGGGATCGTCGGGGTCTGCGCCATCGGGCATGTCGCCGTCCGGCAAGTCCCGGTTCGGGTCATCCCCGTCGGGATCATCGACATCGGGAACGTCAATCTCTGGCGGGTCGCGCGGCGACGTCATCGCGCTTTGGCTGAGGTCTGCCCCGACTGGTTTATGGTCTGTGCGGTCGGCTTGGGTCATCCTGTCCTCCGAACGGGTGGACAACGGGAACATCCGGCGCGGGATCGGGTTCCGCGCGGGCTTGCACAGGGGTCAGTCGGCCACGGGCGTCCAGATCACATCGTCAATGCGCGGTGCCCCGGTCGCCAGCATCACCAACCGGTCAAAGCCAAGCGCGATGCCGCTGGCCGGGGGCATCAGGGCCAGCGCAGCTAGGAAATCCTCGTCCAAGGGATAGCGCTCACCATAGACGCGTTCCTTTTCATCCATCTCTGCGGCGAAGCGGCGGCGCTGCTCAGTGGGATTGGTCAATTCGCCAAAGCCGTTGGCGAGTTCGACACCGCAGGCATAAAGCTCAAACCGTTCGGCCACGCGCGGATCATCGGCGGTGGGACGGGCAAGCGCCGCCTCGGCCACCGGATAGCGGTCTAGGATGGTGGGCCGGCCATGGCCAAGATGGGGTTCCACCTTGGCCACCAAGACGCGGGAGAGCAGGTCGGACCATGTATCATCCTCGGCCACGCGCAATCCGGCATAGGCCACCTGCCCTGCCAAGGCATCACGGTCGGTGGTGCCATCGGCATTGATGCTGGCCAGAAGGTCGATCCCGGCATGGCGGCCAAAGGCATCGGCGACACTCAGCCGTTCGGGTTCGGCGAAAGGATCACAGGTGCGGTCGCGAAAGCGCAGCACGGTTGCCCCTGCCTGTTCCGCCGCCAGCCGCAGGAAATCGGCGCAATCCTGCATCAGGACGGTGTAATCCTGCCCCACGCGATACCATTCCAGCATGGTGAATTCCGGGCTGTGCAGCGCGCCCCGTTCCCGGTTGCGCCAGACATGGGCAAAGGCCGCGATCCGGGTTTCCCCCGCCGCCAGCAGTTTCTTCATCGCAAACTCGGGGCTGGTGTGCAGATACATCGCCCGCCCCTGCCCGTCATTGCCGATGGCGGTGGTGGCAAAGCCGTGCAAATGCGCCTCATTCCCCGGACTGACCTGCAAGGCGGCGGTGTCCACCTCTACGAAGCCCTCGTCGGCCAACCAGCCGCGAATCCCGGCCTGAATGCGGTTGCGGGCCAGCAACAGCGGGCGGCGGTCGGCATGGGCTGCGGGGGTCCACCAAGCATCGGTCATCTGCGGCGTCCTTCCTGTGGATTGCTGCGGCTTTCGGTTTGAGATTTGCCGAAAGATGGGTTAGGTGCAGGCGCAATAGCCCGGTGCCCCTTACGCGCCGGGCGTCAAAACCGCAAGGAACCGCCCGTGAAAGTCATCGCCTCCAGCCTGCGCAAGGGCAATGTCGTCGATCTCGACGGCAGGCTCTATGTTGTTCTCTCTGCCGAGAATTTCCACCCCGGCAAGGGCACGCCCACCACATCGGTCGACATGCGCCGCATCTCGGACGGGGTGAAGGTGTCGGAACGTTGGCGCACCACCGAACAGGTGGAAAAGGCGACCGTGGACGAACGCGAGTATGATTTCCTCTATGAGGATGGCGAAGGCTTCCACTTCATGGAACCGGCCAGCTATGAACAAATCGCCGTCTCGCCGGATGTCGTTGGCGACAGCAAGGTCTATCTGGTCGAAGGCATGCGCTGCTATCTGAAAACCTTTGAAGGTGTCTGCATCGCCATCGAATTCCCACAGCGCATCACAGTTGAGATTGCCGAGACGGAACCCGTGGTCAAAGGCCAGACCGCCTCGTCGTCCTACAAGCCCGCGCTGACCGACCGTGGCCTGCGCGTGATGGTGCCGCCGCATATCGGCGTGGGCACCAAGATCGTGATCAACACCGACGACAACAGCTATCAGGGCCGCTCGCAAGAGTGATCCTTGCCTGAACACCGAAGCAAAGGGCCGGGGTCA
>CALRPK020000103.1:0-6517 GCA_943370015.1 Paracoccus haematequi | reverse complement strand
GGCTTTTGCGGGATGGCCCCCGGCAGCGGGGTGATCAGATGGCCGCCGGTTTCGGTCTGCCAGAAGGTATCGACGATGGGGCATTTCCCTTTGCCGACATGGGTGTTGTACCAGTTCCAAGCCTCGGGGTTGATCGGCTCCCCGACCGAGCCCAACAGGCGCAGCGACGAAAGGTCGTGCTTTTCCACCCATTCCGGCCCCATGCCCATCAAGGACCGGATCGCCGTGGGGGCAGTGTAGAATTGCGTCACCTTGTGCTTGGCGCACACTTCCCAGAACCGGCCGGCATCCGGGAAGGTCGGCACGCCTTCGAACATCACCGTGGTCGCGCCGTTGGCAAGCGGGCCATAGACGATATAGCTGTGACCCGTGACCCAACCCACATCGGCGGTGCACCAGAACACATCACCGTCATGGTAATCAAAGGTCATCTGATGGGTATAGCTGGCATAGACCAGATAGCCGCCCGACGTATGCACAACGCCCTTGGGTTTCCCGGTTGAGCCGGAGGTGTAGAGGATGAACAGCGGGTCTTCGGCCCCCACTTCGACATAGGGGCAATAGGGCTTGGCCGTGGCCATTTCCGCCTTAAGGTCGAAATCGCGGCCTTCGGTCCAGTGGGTCTGGTCGCCCGTGTGCTTGACCACAAGGCACTTCACCTTGTCCGAGCAGTGCAGCAGCGCCTGATCGGCATTCGCCTTCAGCGGAGTCTTTTTCCCACCACGCGGCGCGAAATCCGATGTGATGACGACCTTGGCGTCGGAGTCATTCACCCGGTTGGCCAAGGCGTCCGGGGAAAAGCCGCCAAACACCACGGAATGGATCGCGCCGATGCGGGCGCAGGCCAACATGGCGTAGGCCGCTTCGGGGATCATGGGCATATAGAGAACGACGCGGTCGCCTTTCTGGACGCCGTGCGCTTTCAGCACGTTCGCCATGCGGCAGGTCTGTTCCAGCAGTTGCGCATAGGTGATGTGCTGGGCCGGTGTCTTCGGATCATCGGGTTCCCAGATGATCGCGGTCTGGTTGGCGCGGGTCAGCATATGCCGGTCGATGCAATTGGCGCTGATGTTCAGCGTGCCATCCTCAAACCACCTGATCGAGACATTGCCGAAGTCGAACGAGGTGTTCTGGACCTTGGTATAGTCCTTGATCCAGTCGATCCGCTGCCCGATCCGGCCCCAGAACCCGTCGGGGTCACTGACCGATTCCACGTAAAGCCGCTGATAGGCAGCGGCGTCCACATGCGCGTTGGCGATGAAATCGGCAGATGCGCTGTAAGCGCCTGATGGCTGCGCGGTATCCGGCATGGTCATTCTCCTCATCGCGGGCAGGCCAAGCCCGCTTCCTCAAGCCGATCCGCAAAGAGATCAGCCCCAACCCACGATCACTTTAGCGCAATCGTCAATTTTTTGGTAACCCTTTTTGATTGAATGATTTTTTGGTAAATTTATTGACTAATATCTGGTGAAGTTTGAAAATTAGGCGAAAAGGTGGCGGAAAATCGCCAAGGAATACAACTGTCTGCAGGTTCACGATTCTGTCAGGAAACGGGGGGCTTTGCGCAGAGGTTCGATGATCCGCGTCTGGGGCACGTCCGGCCCGCTTTTTTGTCGCAGGACATGACGTCTCCACCGGGGACCGGCGAAGGATTTTGCACTGGCACCGATTCGTCATGATTCGGGAGGTGTCAGACCTCTGACAGATTGCTGACAAAGCGCAGCGCGGGTTCGGTTAAACCCTGTGCCGCTAGTGCGCGCGCGACTCCCGGCCTTGCGCCAAGGATCACCAGTTCCGCCCCGCGCCGCGCCAGTTTGCGCTGCAACAATTGGAATGACCGCGCGCCGGAGGAGTCGATCATCGGCACTTCAGTGAGATCAAGGATGAACAGACGCGGCCGGTCGGCGATGCGGTCCAGCACCGATCCAAGTCGCGCCGCCGCGCCAAAGAACCATGGACCTGAAAGGCGACAGATCACGCGGTCACCCGATTGTTCGGTGACGGGTTCCTCATCGGCGACTTCGGCTGCATCCGACATGCGCGCGATAAAGAGCAATCCGCCAAGGGCAAAGCCTGCGATGATGCCCTCGGTCAGGTCGCGGAACACCACGAGACCACAGGTCACCCAAAGCACCAGCGCATCGCCGCGAGAGGACCGGATCAGATGCCAAGCCTCTTCCTTTTCGGCCATGTTCCACGCCACGACGGCCAGCACCCCGGCCAATGCGGCCAGCGGGATATAGGCGGCCAAGGGGGCCGCGATGGCCATGAAGGCCAGCAGGAACAGCGCATGCAGCATCCCAGACACCGGCCCGCGCGATCCGGCGCGGACATTGGTGGCGGTACGGGCGATGGTGCCGGTGACGCAGAAGCCCCCGAACAGCGCCGCCCCCATATTGGCGATACCTTGGGCGATCAGCTCTGCATTCGGGCGATGCTGCCGGCCTGACATGCCGTCAGCCACCACCGCCGACAGCAGCGATTCAATCGCGCCGAGCAAGGCAAAGGACAGCGCCCAAGGCAGAGCCTGCACCAGCATCGCCGTCGACAGGTCGGGCAAGGCAGGTGCGGGCAGGACGCGGGGAAGCTCTCCGAATTTGGTGCCAATGGTCTGCACCGGCAGGCCCAGCAGCGCTGCGGCGATGGCCGCAAGGGCGACAGCGATCAGCATCCCCGGCCAATGCGGGCGGTAGCGCTTGGACAGTTGGATCACCACCACCACGCCCAAAGCGATGCCGATGGCAGCAGGCGTCACCGTGTCCCGCGCGGCCCAAAGGGTCCCGATCTTGGCCAAAATCTCGGCGGGTTCGGTGCCGGGCAGCGTGAGGCCGAAGAGTTCCTTGATCTGGCTGGCGAAGATGATGACGGCGATACCTGCGGTGAAACCCACGGTGACCGGATAGGGGATGAAGCGGATATAGGTGCCCAAGCGCAGCGCCCCCGCCGCCAACAACACCAGCCCTGACAGGAAGGTGGCGGCAATCAGGCCCGGCAAACCGATAGCCATGACGCAGGCCGAAACTAGAACGATAAAGGCCCCCGCAGGTCCGCCGATCTGAAACCGCGATCCGCCGAGCGCAGACACCAGAAAGCCCCCGACGATGGCGGTATAAAGCCCGCGTTCCGGCCCGACCCCGCTTGCGATGGCGATGGCCATCGACAAGGGCAGCGCGACGATGGCGACGGTCAGACCCGCCAAGGCATCGGCGCGCAGGTCTTTGGTGCCGTAGCCTTCGCGCAGAACGGTCCAAAGCTTGGGCAGATATTCGGGTGCGGCGGGATGCGGGGTTGTTCGCGGCGTGGTCATGGCGATATTCCTGAACCTAGCCACGCCAGCAGACGCCCGTCTTTCGTCGCTGTCAACAAATGGACCCGCGTCATGACCACACGCCCCGATCCCGTTCGCGACGCTGATGCGGAAGCGTTGGGCATCGCCCGCAGCTTGTTGGCCGATGCGACCTATGCCGCATTGGCAGTGACAGACCCCGCCGATGGCCTGCCGGGGATCAGCCGCATCGCCTTTGGCCTTGGGCCAAAGGGGATGCCGATGACGCTGATCTCATCGCTGTCAGCGCATCACGGCGCGCTGATGGCAAACCCCGCTTGCGCCTTGATGGTGGGAGAGCTGGGGGACAAGGGCGATCCGCTGACCCATCCCCGGCTGATGATCAAAGCGCGGGCCGCGTTTGTGCCACAAGACGCCCCTGACCGCGCCACGCTTCGCGACCATTGGCTGACCGCGCATCCCAAGGCGAAACTCTATGTCGATTTCGGCGACTTTGGCTTTGTGCGGTTTCACCCGCAGTCGATCTTGCTGAACGGTGGCTTTGGCAAAGCCTTTCGCATAGACCCCGCCCAGCTATGAAAAAGGGCGGCCCGAAGGCCGCCCATCATGTCAGATCGGATTGTCGCAGCGGATCGTGGCATTGACCCGTCCCCGCACCGCCGTCGGCCAGCGCAGGTTGACAAAGGTGCGCGTCGGCCCCTGTTCCACCTGCGTCCAGGGCATGGCGAACTGCGCCACATTGGCCGCATTGTTGATGGCGTTTTCCGCCACGACCGATGTGACATTGCGCGCCCAAGATCCGAACGGCATGAACCCGGAAGTGTCCACCACCCAGACTTCTGATGCCGTGCCCTGATTGTGTTCGATCACCAAGGGGTTGACGGTGGCCTGCGTGACGCCGTGATAGGTGTTGCCCTCGAACGTCACATTCCGGAAACGGGCGAAATCCAGCGTGGCAAAGCTGGTGTCGATACCATCCACCCGCTCCACCGCGCCTCCAACCGTGCGGAAGGCATTGTTGGCGAAGGATACCCCGTTCAGAAAATGCCCCGGCCCGCGCGGCGTAATCACCAACCACCGGAACGACGCCCCCACCCCTGTGGCCATGAAGATGTTGTTTCCAACGGTCAGCCCACTGAAGCTGAAACCGGACTCGAACGCCGGGGTGGGGTCATGTTCGTTCGACCATTCGATGAAACAGTTGTCGATGTAGTTGCCCGTCACCAGTGACCGCGCATGGGTCGAGGTAAAGACGATCCCCGCCTTCCGCACACCAACCTCTTGGTCATCGCCCTGAAAGAAGTGGTTGCCGATGAACATATGGCCTGTGCCGGCCATGATCGCGAAATGGGCAAAACGCACCACACGGTTGTCGCGGATCTTGGTATCATTGGTGTTGACGTTCAGCGCAACGGTGGTGCGGTTTTGCGACGGGGTGGGCTGCTCGTTCGACCAGAACTGGCAGCGATCCACGAACATGCCCGCGCAGCCCGTGCCGATCGAGGTGATGCCACGATCCTTGGGACGGTTGAACACACAGTTTTCGACCTGAAAGATCAACCCGCCACGTGCCAGCAAGACGCCGCTGCCCAATCCGTTGCAGCCGAATTCGATCCCCTCAATCTCAAACCGGGCAAGGTTGTCGAAGCCCGAGAAGTCCAGCAGATAGCGATACCGATCAAAGGCAAAGGTGCGCGTCCCTGCCGCCCCGAAGAGCGGAGAACTCAGGTCCACCGTCCCGGCACCGACATTGCGGGCAGAGACATAGACCTCACGCCCCACCCCGCTGCCCGACACGCGCGATCCAACGGCGATATTGGCGACGTTGGAGACGCCGGTCAGGCGGTTAGGGTTCGAGGTCGCATAGGTGGCAACTGATGTGACACTGGCGGTGTCCCACGCCGGACCGTTCACCGCATTCAACTGCCCATTGGTCACAAGGCGGCGGTTGGTAAAGGTGGTCAGCCCTGCCAGCGCAGCGACATCGACAGGGGCGGTCAGATCGACGCGCCGCCCTTTCAGGTCCAGCAACACATGGTCGGAAAAGTAGAACAGCGCCTGAAGGGCCTTGCGGAAGCCCAGCGATTCAGACCCGAAAGCATCAATGTAGGTATCAAGGTCATAGTTGCGCGTGCAGACCAGACGCAGGCTTTCGGCCATGGTCAGCGTGCCCTCGAACCGGACGCGGGCGTTCAGCGTCAGGTGGTTCGTGACCACATAATTGCCCTCGGAGACGATCAGCACGCGCCCACCCGCCGCAGCATCCGCCGCAGCATCCGCCGCGAGGAAGGCCGCCGTGTCATCCGTCGCGCCATCCCCGCGCGCGCCGTAATCGCGGATATCGACCCAGTCCATCATGTCGCGGTGGAACACGTCGGTCACATCCTCGACCACGATGTCGTCGATGCGGACCACGCCGCCATTCGCGCCCAGCAGGTCCAGCCCCAGATGGCAATAGGCCGGGGTCGTGCCCCAGACCATATTGACCCCGCCGCGATTGCCCGACCCGATGATCGCGCTGACGGTAAAGACCGTGCCATAGGCGGTCAGTTGCGTCACCGGCCCGGTTTGCGCGACAGAGGCGACGTTGCTGCCATTGGTCAGCGCCGCATATCCGGCGATACGGACCGAGGGCAGCGCACCCGACACCGCCTTCACCCGCGCGGTGACGCGCAGATACATCCCCGGCAGATAGGGGATTTGCTGAAAGCAGCGCAGTTTCTGCACCGACAGTGCTTTCTGCACCTCAAGGCAGCCCGCGAAATCCTGATCCGCCGCGACAAAGGCCGCGTTGGGTTGGCCCGCATAGCTGCCCTGACCGGGCAAGCCATCCTCACGCGACCACAGGTTCAAGCCTGCCGCAAAGGGCGGCGGCATCAGCACCAGCCCGTCGGTAATCGCCTTGTTCATCCCTCACCTCGCCAGCAAAGCCGCAGGCGATGTGCCCGCGCCAGATGGCTAGGGTGGGTATCAATCCAAGGTTAACGCGCCCTGCGACCAGCGTGCGCCGCTCAGGCGCCCAAGCCACCCGAAGGCACCAGCGTCACGCCGTTGATCTGCCAACCGTCAGGGGTTTCGACCATCTGATAATCCAGCACATGGCCACGCCCTTGCCCGTCCGTGATCAGAACGCGCTGCACCGTGGCCCCGGCGACTTGGCGCTGTTCAAGCATCTGCACCTCGGCGGGGCGGTAGACCATCGGATAGCCATTGCGGACCATCATGCCAAAG
>CALRPK020000102.1:0-6554 GCA_943370015.1 Paracoccus haematequi | reverse complement strand
GGGTCAGATCTTCGACAATGCGCTGGACCTTCTGCGCTTTGACCAACAGGACGGCGTGCTGAACCAAGCGGGCGGTCTTTTGATCCAGAACGGCGGGGCGGCGGTGGCGGCCAACCTGCTGAACGCTGAAAACACTGGTGTGGTCTGCTTTACCCGCGGCACCCGGATCATGACGGTGGCGGGCGAGCGTGAGATCGAAACGCTGGTTCCGGGCGATCTGGTTCTGACGATGGACCACGGCTATCAGCCGATCCGCTGGATCGGGTCCACCACGGTCGAGGCGAAGGGCAAGTTCGCGCCCATCGTGATCGAGGCTGGCACCTTGGGCAACACGCGCACCCTGCGCGTCAGCCCGCAGCACCGCATGCTGCTGTCTGGCTGGCAGGCCGAGCTGCTCTACGACGAAACGGAGGTGTTGGCCGCAGCCAAAATGCTGGTCAATGACCGGACGATTAGGCGAGAAGAAGGAAACACTGTGGAATATTTCCACATGCTGTTTGACGTACATGAAATCGTCTATGCTGAAGGGGCTCCGTCTGAGTCGTTCCACCCTGGCCAACAGGGATGGGGGGCCTTGGCCGAAGAAGCGCGGGCAGAGATCCTCGATCTCTTCCCGATGCTGGAAGAAGGTTTCTCGGCCTATGGGCCGAGCGTCCGCCGCAGCTTGAAGGCGTCTGAGGCAAAACTTGCCGCAGAATTGCTGGTTCAGCCCGCTGCGGACTAAAAAGAGCGCGGAAAGGCCCGTCATGGGGGTGACGGGCCTTTCCAAGGATATGAGTTTTGGGACGTGTTGCTGCCATGACCGACCTGTCGTTTACGTTTTTGTCTGTCCGCATGTTTGCGGCCGGCACGCTGCTGCGTACCGGTGTTGATCCAGAAGATTTCACCCCCGTCGAGGAATTGAGCGCGGGCGAAACCATCTACGATCCCGTGAGCGGGCGTTTTCATGACATCCTTGAAATGTCTTGCGGGACTTTGGACCGCGAAAAGGCCCGTGCCCGGGGGATGGAGGTCTATCGTCTGGCCCCCAGCCTGTCGAACCGGCCTGTGACCTGCATGATCGAAAGCCGCGACATGTCGCGCGGTCGGTTGCGGGCGCATCCGCCGCAGGGTGCGAATGATCAGGCCGAAAGCGTCTATTACGGCCTCAGCTTCGATGCACGGGTCGTGGTGGATACTGGCGCGGCGCTCTGCGAAATCCGTTAAGGGTTTGCGTAGGATCGTCTTGGCGGTTGGCTGAAAAGCCGCCGCTTACCCGCCGTTAAGGCGGGCATCTGCATTTGTGCGTCGGCAAGTCGGGTCGTCTGACCGGTGATGACGTCACGGCGGTGACGCGTGGGGGGCTTTCCTTTGGCCCGCTTTTGTCGCACAGGAGGGCGGTTTTCCCGTCAAGGACTGCTTTCATGGCCAGCGGCTTCGGTTTCACCCTTCACGCCACGGATGGTAAGGCCCGCACCGGTGTGATTCACACCACGCGCGGCGAAATCCGCACGCCTGCCTTCATGCCTGTGGGCACAGCGGCGACGGTCAAGGCGATGCAGCCCGAAAGCGTGCGCGCGACGGGGGCGGATATCCTCTTGGGCAACACCTACCACCTGATGCTGCGCCCCACGGCGGAACGCATCGCGCGCTTGGGCGGCTTGCACAAGTTCATGAATTGGGAGCGCCCGATCCTGACGGACAGCGGCGGGTTTCAGGTGATGTCGCTGGCATCCTTGCGGAAATTGACCGAGGAAGGTGTGCGCTTTTCCAGCCATATCGACGGCTCCAAGCACATGCTGACGCCGGAGCGCAGCATGGAGATCCAGAAACTGCTGGGGTCGGACATTGTCATGTGTTTCGATGAATGCCCCGCCTTGCCCGCGACCGAGGAACAGGTTGCCAAATCCATGCAGCTTTCCATGCGCTGGGCGCAGCGGTCGCGCGACGCCTTTGGCGACCGTCCGGGGCATGCGCTGTTCGGCATCATGCAGGGCGGTGTGACGCGGGACCTGCGCGAGGAATCGGCCAAGGCGCTGACCGCCATCGGCTTTGACGGCTATGCCGTGGGCGGTCTGGCGGTGGGTGAGGGGCAAGAGGCGATGTTTGATGTCCTGAACTACGCGCCCGGTTTCTTGCCCGCAGACAAGCCGCGCTATCTGATGGGCGTGGGCAAACCCGATGACATCGTGGGTGCGGTTGAGCGCGGGATCGACATGATGGATTGCGTGTTGCCGTCGCGGTCGGGTCGCACAGGGCAGGCTTGGACGCACCGAGGGCAGGTCAACATCAAGAACGCCCGCCATCAGGACGACCCGCGACCTTTGGATGAAAACTGCACTTGCCCGGCCTGCCGCAATTACAGCCGCGCCTATCTTCATCACGTGAACCGCGCGCAGGAAATCATCGCCTCCATGCTGCTGACATGGCACAACCTGCATTATTACCAAGACCTGATGCAGGGCCTGCGCGACGCCATTGCGGGCGGGCGCCTGACCGCCTTTGTGGCAGAGTTTCATGCCAAGCGGGCCGAGGGGGATATCGACCCGCTTTGACCCCGGATTTGGCAAAGGCATGGCGCTTGCAAAGGCAAACCCATTGCCCGCTTGCCGAGGCCGATGCCAAGGCGCAAGATGGGACAAAGTTGATGGGTGCAATGGTTGACTAAGCCTGCAGGGCCTACCAGATATAGGGTCCGAAGAGGGGATGGTCAGACGCTGCCGACGGTCGGGGCAAGGACCATCCTGCCAGACAAGGAAACATGATGAGCGAATCTCACTCCCCCAGCTATCCGGTGCTTCCGCTCCGCGATATCGTGGTGTTCCCGCACATGATCGTGCCGCTGTTCGTCGGGCGCGAAAAATCGGTCCGGGCGCTGGAAGAGGTGATGGCCGATGACAAGCAGATCCTGCTGTCGTCCCAGATCGACCCTTCTGTCGATGATCCGGGCACAGATGCCATCTACCGCGTTGGTGTGCTGGCCAATGTGCTGCAACTGTTGAAACTGCCCGATGGCACCGTGAAGGTGCTGGTCGAAGGCAAGACCCGGGTGAAGATCACCGAATTCATCGACAACCCGTCGTTCTTTGAGGCGCGGGCGGTTGAACTGGCCGAAGCGCCGGGCGACAAAGCCTCGGTCGAGGCGATGATCCGCGCGGTGGGCGACGAATTCGAACGCTACGCCAAGATCAAGAAGAACATCCCCGAAGAGGCGCTGGCCGCCGTGTCCGAAACCCGCGAACCCGCGCGGTTGGCGGATCTGGTCGCTGGTCATTTGGGCATCGACGTCGGCCAAAAGCAGGACCTGCTGGAAACGCTGAACGTCGCGGAACGGCTGGAAAAGGTCTACGGCCAGATGCAGGGCGAAATGTCCGTGCTTCAGGTCGAGAAAAAGATCAAATCCCGCGTCAAAACACAGATGGAAAAGACGCAGCGCGAGTATTACCTGAACGAACAGATGAAGGCGATCCAGCGTGAGCTGGGGGATGGCGAAGAAGGCCAGAACGAAATCGCCGAGCTGGAAGAGCGCATCAAGAAAACCCAGCTGTCCAAAGAGGCCCGTGAAAAGGCCGAGGCTGAGGTGAAAAAGCTGAAATCCATGTCGCCGATGAGCGCTGAGGCGACTGTCGTGCGCAACTATCTGGATTGGCTGTTGGGCATGCCATGGGGCACCAAATCGCGCGTCAAGAAAGACCTTGGCGCCGCGCAAAAGGTGCTGGATGCCGATCACTACGGTTTGGACAAGGTCAAGGAACGCATCGTCGAATATCTGGCGGTGCAGGCGCGTTCGGCCAAGCTGAAGGGGCCGATCCTCTGCCTCGTCGGTCCTCCCGGCGTGGGCAAAACCTCGCTTGGTCGGTCGGTGGCCAAGGCCACGGGGCGTGAGTTCATCCGCATCAGCCTTGGCGGTGTGCGCGACGAATCCGAAATCCGGGGCCATCGCCGCACCTATATCGGCTCCATGCCCGGTAAGATCATTCAGGCGCTGAAGAAGGCCAAGACAACCAACCCGCTGATCCTGCTCGATGAAATTGACAAGATGGGGCAGGATTTCCGGGGCGATCCGGCGTCTGCCATGCTTGAGGTGCTGGATCCCGAACAGAACGCGACCTTCGTGGACCACTACCTTGAGGTGGAATACGATCTGTCCAACGTGATGTTCATCACCACGGCGAACAGCTACAACATGCCCGGGCCCCTGCTGGACCGGATGGAGATCATTTCCTTGGCCGGCTACACCGAGGATGAGAAACGCGAAATCGCGCGGCACCATCTGATCGCCAAGCAGGTTGAAGGGCATGGCTTGAAGAAAGGTGAATTCAGCATCACCGACGAAGCCCTGACCGAAATGATCCGCACCTATACGCGTGAGGCGGGGGTGCGGAATCTGGAACGTGAAATTGCCAAACTCGCCCGCAAGGCGGTGACGGGTATCCTGAAGAAAAAGACCAAAAGCGTCGCCGTCGACGTTGAAAAGCTTGAGGATTATCTGGGCGTGAAACGCTTCCGCTACGGTCTGGCCGAGAAAGAGGATCAGGTCGGTGTTGTCACAGGTCTGGCCTGGACCTCGGTTGGCGGTGACTTGCTGTCCATCGAAGCCTTGCGCCTGCCGGGCAAGGGGCGGATGAAAACCACCGGGAAACTGGGCGATGTGATGAAGGAATCCATCGAAGCGGCGGCGTCCTATGTCCGCTCCATCAGCCCCGAATTGGGAATCAAGCCGCCGAAGTTCGAAACGATGGACATCCACGTCCACGTTCCCGAAGGGGCAACCCCCAAGGACGGGCCGTCGGCCGGTCTGGCGATGGTGACCTCTATCGTGTCGGTGCTGACGGGGATTCCGGTGCGCAAGGACATCGCCATGACGGGCGAAGTGACCCTGCGCGGCAATGCGCTGGCCATTGGTGGCTTGAAGGAAAAGCTGCTGGCCGCGCTGCGGGGCGGGATCAAGACCGTGCTGATCCCGGAAGAAAACGCCAAGGATCTGGCGGATATTCCGGACAATGTGAAGCAAGGGATGAAGATCATTCCGGTCAGCCATGTGAAGGAAGTGCTGAAACTCGCACTGGTCCGCACGCCAGAGCCGGTGGAATGGGATGAAGCGGCGGAAGAAGCCGCTGCCGCCGCCCGTGTCGCCGCCGCATCGGTGCCGCCGGTTCAAACCGCGCACTGACGACGGTCAAAAGCTATCGAAAGGGGGCGTCCCACCGGGGCGCCCCTTTTCTTTTGTGGCGCGGCACCTCGCAAGTCAGGAATTTTGCGCAAAGGCGCGACGGGCTGTAGCCTTCTGTCGGGTCTGTGGATAACATTCCCGTGGGTCCGTTGGGACCGTGTTGTGGGGACAGGTATTTTTTATGGCAACTGGAAAGACGAACAAACCCAGCCGCAAGGCCGCGCCCGTCGTGGCACCCGCGCCTTTGGCGCTGGTCACGGATGATGGCGTGCCAACCGCTGCACGCGCCGGGGACAAGGGCGCGTCGCTGAAGAAAAAGGAACTGATCGACCGCGTGATGGCGGCGACCGGCGGCAAGAAAAAGGATGTCAAAGAGGTGGTCGAGGCCACGCTCGCCGTTCTCGGGGCCGCGCTGCAAAGCGGTGAGGGGCTGAATCTTCCCCCCTTCGGCAAGGCCCGCATCGCCAAAACGAAGGGCGAGGGGACGTCTTCTGCCATGACCGTCAAACTGCGTGGCGCGGGCGCGAAAAGAGCGCCGCAAGACCGCAAACAGGCCCTTGCGGACCCGGATGAAGATAGCTAAACAGCCCCCCATCGGGCGATTAGCTCAGCGGTAGAGCGCTTCGTTCACATCGAAGATGTCAGGGGTTCAAATCCCTTATCGCCCACCATGATAGAAAAAGGCGTCGCATAAGCGGCGCCTTTTGTCTTTTGCGAGCAAGGGGCTAGGGCGGTCAGACCAGAACGACCCGCGCCCGGAAAAAGCGCGCAACCGCCCATAGGCCCGCTGCAATCGCCACCACGACGGTCAGGACCACCACCTGCGGCGCGCCCATCGCGGCAAAGACCCCATGCACGATATCGCCGATGTAAAGTGCGATATAACCGACCAGTGACAGCGCAAAGACGCCCGCCGCCACAGCCTTGCGAGCCAGCATCAAGAGGCAGCCGATGGCCCCACCGAAGACCCCCACAGCAAAGGCAATCGTCATCCATGTCGGATAGCCCAGCATCACTGCCGCCTGTTCGGGCGTCAGGCCTTGGGCTTGCAGGCTGTCCGGCGTGGCCGACAGGGTGCCCACGAATTGCACCGCGCCGAAGACGTTCCACGCAAGGCCAAGGCCTGCGACGATCCAGAACCAAATCGGCGCGGCAGTCCTGTTCGGGGTAGGCGTTGCATCTGATGACATGGTCTGTTCCTTGTTGACGGGGGAAACCTTCCTCCAGCATAGAAATTTATGATTGCGATCGCAATCAAAACTTCGGAAAGTCCGACGTATGGTCAAGGTCACCAAAGATGTCTCTCTCCAGAACCGGGACAGCCTGCTGCAGGCGGCGGGCCAGAAAATGCGTGCCGAAGGGGTACAGGCCGCCACCGTTGCCGCCATCGCGGGGCAGGTGG
>CALRPK020000101.1:0-6573 GCA_943370015.1 Paracoccus haematequi | reverse complement strand
GGCGATGGCACTGACACCGTGGACGGCGGCGCGGGCAATGACGTGGTGGATGGCGGTCAGGGCAATGACGCGCTGTCCGGCGGCGAGGGCGATGACACGCTGATCGGCGGCTCTGGCCCCGGTGACGATGCGTTGGACGGCGGGCAAGGCAATGACAGCCTGTCGGGCGGCGATGGCGCGGATACGCTCTCGGGGGGGGATGGCACGGACACGCTGGATGGCGGCCAGGGCAATGACGCGCTCAATGGCGGTGGCGGCACTGACAGCCTGATCGGCGGGGATGGGTCGGACACGCTGACGGGCGGCGAGGGGGCGGATACGCTCTCGGGTGGTCTGGGCGATGACGACTTCATCCTCGGCGCGGGTGACAGTGCCACAGGTGGGTCGGGCGATGACGAGTTCCGCTTTGATCCGGGTCTGACCGGGGCGGGCACGATCACCGTCACGGGCGGCGAGGTGGGCGAGGATCTGACCGATCCGACCAACAACCCCGGCGCTCCGGCACGGATCGGCGATGTCTTGGACCTGCGCGGGTTGACCGGGGTCACCATCACCTACACCAACCCCGATCCGCTGACCGGCACCTCGGAGAGCGGCACCGCGACCTATCAGAATGCAGGCGGCCAGACGGTCACCATCGCGTTCTCAGAGATCGAGGCGGTGCTGACCTCGGCCAACAACGTGGTCGATGGCACGCCGGGCGATGACGTGATGACCCTGACCTCGGGTCCGGGGGGCGTGCCCTTCACCGATGCGCAGGGCGACCAGATCGACGGGGCCGATGGCCTTGACGATGTGATCGACAGCGGCGCGGGCAATGACACCATCGGTGCGGGTCAGGGCAATGACACGGTGCTGGCTGGCACCGGCAATGACTCGGTCGCCGGTGGCGATGGCAATGACAGCCTTCTCGGTGGGGACGGCAATGACCGCCTGCTCGGCGACGCTGGCAATGACACGCTGCAAGGCGGCATCGGGAATGACTCCCTCGCCGGGGGCGCGGGCAATGACTCGGTGCTGGGCGGTGAAGGCAGCGACACGCTGGAGGGCGACGCGGGCGATGACACCCTGCGTGGTGAGGCCGGGGCGGATACGCTGACCGGCAATGCCGGGAATGATGTGCTGGATGGCGGGGCGGGGAATGACTCGCTCCTCGGCGGCGACGGGCGCGACTCGGCCACGGGCGGGGATGGCGATGACATCATCAACACCCGCGCCACGGCGGCGACACCCGACAGCGCCGGGCCCTTCTCGGACCCCGACCCGAATGATGACCGCGACACGGTCGAGGGTGGCCTTGGTAACGATACCATCCTGACCGGCGACGATGCCGACCTGATCGACGGTGGCGACGGGGCCGACAGCATCGACGCGGGCGTCGACAATGACACGGTCACCGCCGGCGATGGCGATGACACGGTGGTGGGCGACGAAGGGCGCGACAGCATCCTCGGCGGTCTGGGCAATGACCTGCTTTACGGCGGTCAGACCACGACCACGGCGGCGGACCTGCCCAATGATGGCTCTGACCCGCTGACCTCGAACAACGCTGACACCATCAGCGGCGGCGATGGTCAGGACACGATCTTTGGCGGCGACGACAATGACAGCCTGTCGGGCGATGTCGGCAATGACGTGCTGGACGGCGGGCTCGACGACGACACGCTGACCGGCGGCGAGGGCAATGACAGCCTGAGCGGCGGTCAGGGTCGGGACCGTCTGATCGGCGGGGCGGGGGTCGATACCCTGACCGGCGGCGCGGGGGCGGATGTCTTCACCGCCGATGGCACGGCGGACCGCATCACCGACTTTGACGGCACGACGGGCATTCAGGGCGGCAAGACCCCGGGGCCGAATGACGACAATGACTTCGTCGATCTCTCGGGCTTCTACGACGCGGCCAAACTGGCGGCCTTCAACGCGGCCAATGGCACGACCTTTACCAATGCGCTGGCTTGGATGAAGGCGGACTTTGCCGATGACGGTATCCTGCAACAGGCGGGCGGCTTGCAGATCGCAGGTGCGGCTCTGGCGGCGGATCAGTTCAACATCGAGAACACCGCCATCGTCTGCTTCACCAGCGGCACGATGATCCTGACCGCCGAGGGCGAGCGTGACATTGCCACGCTGGCCGCCGGAGACATGGTCTGGACGCTGGACCACGGCTACCAGCCGATCCGCTGGATTGGGCGGACCACCGTCCCGGCCAAGGGCAAACTCGCCCCGATCGTGATCGAGGCGGGCACCTTGGGCAACACGCGCACCCTGCGCGTCAGCCCGCAGCACCGCATGCTCTTGCAAGGCTGGCAGGCGGAACTGCTGTTCGACGAACCCGAAGTGCTGGTCGCGGCCAAACTGCTGGTCAACGACCAAACCATCCGCCGCGAAGAGGGTGAGGCGGTGACCTACCACCACATGCTCTTCGACGCCCATGAAATCGTCATGGCCGAAGGCGCACCCTCGGAGTCCTTCCACCCCGGCCACGTCGGATGGGGGGCCCTCGCCGAAGAAGCCCGCGAGGAAATCCTCACCCTCTTCCCCCACCTCCAAGGCCACAACTTCGACGCCTACGGACCCGTCGCACGGCGAAGCCTCACCGCACCCGAGGCAAAAGTGGCAGTCGAGTTCTTCGTCGCAGGCGAAGCAACAGGGGAAGAAGTGAAGTAAAGCGCGTTCCCGACCCTTGGCCCCCTTTTGCCGCCCGCGCTGATCCTGTGATCAGCGTCGGCAGCCGGTCGGCCCTGAGGGTCGCCAGCGGGGTCGAACGGCGCACAAGACGCCGACGGCGAAAAGAAGAAGGCCCAGCGCAATCGGCTGGGCCTTCTGCCTTGGCTTTGCCTCTGCGGGCGGAAGGCCGGCCTCAAGCCTCGGGCCAGCATTTGGACAGCGTGGGTCCGTCCATGAGCGTGCCGAAGGAGTTGGTCTCCCAGCCGCCGCCTCGCTGGCGGCGGCCTGAGACCCCGTCCTTGAAGATCGGGCAAGTCAGGCCATCTTCATCGCGGACGATCATGGCCATTTTGCTGTGCATGCCTTTGCGTTTGACTTGGTTAAGTTCGCCCTTTGCGGCGATCAGCAGTCGGTCGAAAAATGCGGCACTTGACGGTCTGCGGCACGGAGAAAGCAAGTCTAGCCTGCTTAGGTTAGATCGACGCTGACGGCTAACCGTAAGAGAAGGCTCGAAAACCTCCCAAACCCATGCAAGGGAAGCGGAACAGGTTCAATGTCAGAACCATCCCCTCCGCCACCTTCATTTTCGAAACCGTTCTCCCGATCCGGCTGCGGCCAGATGTCTGTTGGTTTTCTGCAGGCCGGGTTATCTTGGGTGCCTGAAGCGAAAAGGGTGCCGGGAGACGCATCGCACCGGGACCAACCTCGGGTTCAATCTCTGGACCGATGTTCAGACGGTCGGTCGTCTTGGAACGGCCAAGCGGGTGTGGCAGGTCGTGACCATCGCTTCGGCGAGGGAGAGGGACCAGTGGTCCCGGCAATATCGGACGAAATCGAAACAGGGCAGTCCGGGGCAGACTTCGAATTCGATCAGATGCACGGTGTCATCGGCCTCAATCCTCAGATCCATCGAGAAAACGTCGCGCAGGCCAAGGCCTGACATCAGCTGCTTTGCTATCTCACGAACCTTGGCATCCGCTGCGGGCTGTAGCCGCGCCACAGGGATGAGGTGCGGTTCGCGATAGGTCCCCGCTGCCCGTTCTGCCGCACCCGTCGCGCCATAAAGTGCCATGCTGTCTGCCATGGTCTGAAAGTCGCTGTCGGAGTCGACAAAGGTTACACCCAGATCCTCCACCCGGCCCTGACCGGTCAAGTCAAGATAACTGGCGCGCACGTTGCGACCGGGGACGTAGGGCTGCACGATCACATCGTCGCGGTAAGCGGCAAAGACCCTGCGGCTGAGGGCAAGCGCCTGCTCTGGCGTATCGCAACGAGAGTCCGGCCAGATGCCGATCTTCGCGCCAAGCCGGTTTGGTTTGACGAACCAGCCGCGCGGCGATGGCGGCGGCGGCACGATCCAGACCCCGTCCCGCGCAAGGCCGGCGGCTGGCACCGGCAGGCCAAGCGCCGCAAGGACCGCGCCGGAGCGGAACTTGTCCTGACACAGGGCGAAAAGACTGTCATCCGCGCCGATGGTTGAAAGGCCGTAGAGCCGGGCCAGCGATGGCGCGGCACCGCCCCGGAAATAGGCGATGCCGTCCGTCAGGGTCCAGACAAGATCCTTGGCGGGATCGGCCTTGGCCAGCGCGGCGGGTGCTTCGTCCAAGCTGACGGGGTGAAACGCCATCCCCTGCGCCGCACAGGCGGCGGAAAGCGGTTCCAGATACGGCCCCACATCCGTCGACTGCGCGAGGTAGGAGGCGACCTCAAGCGCATGTTCGGCCGTGAAGCCCTGCGCCAGCAGCCGGTCAACACAGGCCTGTTCCGGTTCATGCACAAGGAAAAGGCGCGGCAGGGTCATGGGGTGGTCCTTCATTTGGGCCAGATCAGCTTCTTCTTTCCCGCATCGTCGTCTGTGCGTTTGACGACACCCAGCGCGGGAATGCGACGGCAGAGCAGCTTAGCCGGAACGCGCAGCGGCATAGCGCGTCATGCGGGTAAGGGCGGTGTCGCGGTCCATCACCGCACCGTGGCCGCCAAAGCTCTGCCGGAAAGGTAGGGACGCCAGTCGGCGGTGACTGAGACAGACCAGCGCCGGGTCTGCGCCGGGTATGTCGTCGTAGATATGCCCGGGCAGCAGCACATCGCCGCAAAACAGGCTTTGCGTGCTGTCATCGTATAGGCTGATTGATCCCGGTGAATGTCCGGGTGTGTGCAGGACCGCAAGACGCCGCCCGCCCAGATCGACGAGGGCCCCATCTTCCAGATGACCGGTCAGCGGACAGGGCCTTTGACCCGGCGTGACGGGATCAATGGCGGCACCGTCCATCAGAACGGGCCGCCCGCAGAGCCAAGGCGCGGCTTGCGTCGCCTCTGGCTGTGGATCGGCAAAGATGGCGGCCTCTGCCGCGTGCCCCAGACGGGTGGCGGCTTGGTAAAGATGGCCGATATGGTCGAAATGGCTGTGGGTCGCCACGGCGATCAACCCCGGCAGCCAGTGGCCGGGCAGGCCCGCGCCCAGACCCCAGCCGCCGTCGATCAGGCAGGACCGCTGATCCCCGCGGATCAGGTAGAAAAAGCTGCGCTCATTTTCCAGCAATACCGGCTCGGACAGCCGCAGGATGCCTGCGCCCATGTCCTCGACCAAAAGCTCTGTGTCTGCCGTCGCTGCCATCTGTGGTTTCCAGCACGTTCCCAAATGCAAATTGCCACGCACAGCCCCCCGCCGCCTGCCCATCCGCGACATCGGGCGGGCCATGGCGGGAACGTTGTAAGGACACACTTTAAGTGCGGGCGGTGTCCGAGGGACGTTGCTTGCAGCGGTCCGGTCACCCCATGCGCCTTACCCCATGAACAATCACGCTCCCTTCCGCTGCGGCAATTCCGGCGGCGCGGGTTATGGAAGCGGTTGATGAGGGACTGACCGCCATTGGCCCGAAGGCATGCGCGAATACGGCTTCGGCCTGACGTCAGGTCTCCCTCGCGTGGCGCCAGATCGGGGCGGCCACAAACCCCATCCAGCCGAACAGGCAAAGCCTTATATTGTTGCGTCCAACCTGTCTGACGTGCCACTTTTTCAGCAGCCGACCAAGGAAAGAACCAATCGGACAAAAACGAAGCGAACATTTATGTTGACAGAATGCCAATTGTTCGCGCACAACTGGGAAGGTCGAGTTACATATGTTCACTCGTCGCTCTGGGAGGAATCGCAATGAATATGGTCTTCAAGGCCGGTGTCAGAGCCATGCTCTGCGCCGGAGTGGCTTCGCTTGTCTCTTTCGCATCGCTCGGCGGCGCAATGGCCGAGGTGTCGCAACCCACCTATGACAAATCCGAATTGGTGCTGGTGACGACCGTCATCAACGCCACCAACCCCTACATGGCCTCTTGGATCGAAGGGTCCAAGGCCCTTGGCGAAAAGCTGGGCCTGCCGGTTGAGATTGTGCAATCCAACGGCAGCTCGCAGACCCAGATCGCCGGGATTCAGGCGCTGGCGGCGAAGGGCAAGAAGATCGTCCTCGTGACCAATCCCTTGGCCGCGTCGGACGTTCCGGCCATCGCCAATACCGTCAAGCAGAATGGCGGCTATATGGTGGTGTGGTGGAACATGCCCCCGAACATGGAACCCGCCGATGTGGGTGACCATTTCGTGTCCTTCGGCACCTATAACGGCGTGACCGCCGGGGAATGCGGCGCGAAGGCACTGGTCGAGGCGATGGGCGGCAAGGGCGGCATCATCGCGCTGCCGGGCGTTCTGGACAGCACCGTCAGCCAAGAGCGCGTGGCCGGTCTGAAGAACGTGATCAAGGATTACCCAGAGATCACCCTGCTGGACGAACAGCCCGCCAACTGGGATCAGGCGATTGCCCTGAAAACCACCCAGCAACTGATCGCCAAATACGGCGACCAGATTGACGGCGTCTGGACCGCCGATGACGGCATGATGCTGGGTGCCTATGAGGCGAT
>CALRPK020000100.1:0-6582 GCA_943370015.1 Paracoccus haematequi | reverse complement strand
GCAGCCACGGCGATGCGCGGCTGGGCGATGCCAAGCGCACGCAGGGCGGAAAGCGTCAGGTCCAGCACCCGCGCGATGCGGGCGGCGGTGGCACGGCGGGGCACGTCCTCAAGCGCGCAATGGGTGGTGACGTGGCTGACGCGAAAGGCACCATGCGCCAGCATCATCACACTGCCCGTGGCCCCGGTCAGATCGGCCAACATCTCGGTATGGCCAGCGTAATCATGGCCAGCCAAGTGCAGCGCCTCTTTGTTCAAGGGCGCGGTGACGATCCCGGCAATCTGACCCGCCAGCGCCAGACGGGTGGCCATCGCCACGGCTTGATAGGCCTGCTCGCCACCCTCGGCGCTGACCTCGCCCCAGCGGATCGGGGTTTTCGGGGCGGGGGTGGGCAGGACGGCGGCCCCCTCTATGCCGGGCAGATCGGCCTCGGTCACGGTGGCGGGTGGGGTGATCGACAACACCTGCCCTGCCCGCGCCAAAGCCCCCGGATCGCCCAGCAACAACAGCCCGAATTCCCCCGCATCCAGCCGGGGCTTCAGCCGCGCCACGGCCTTGAGGGCAATCTCAGGGCCGATGCCCGCCGGATCGCCAAGCGTGATGCCAAGGAGGGGATGAGACATCGGAACGTTCCTTTGCGGTGTGGCGGATGCGTCCATCTGTGACCGAATTTGATAGATCATGAAAGGTTATTGTCATTCGATGACGCATATTGGAACGTCTTGCGCTGTCGCGCCTGCGGATGCCACACTGCGCCACAGGATCGGGGGCCAGAATGCTGCCAACCTTGCGCCGCGCGCGGATTGTCGAACTGTTGCGCCGGGACGGAGCAGCGGGGCTGAAAGACATGTCCGGCAGTCTGGGTGTTTCAATCTCCACCCTGCGGCGGGATGTGGATTACCTTTGCGCCTTGGGCCATATTGAACGCACCCACGGCGGGGCCGTGCTGGCCGAGGCGCGGCGCGCCGGGGTGGAACTGACGCGCGACATCGCGACAGAGGTGGAAAGTGCCGCCAAAGCCGCCATCGGGCGCGCGGCGGCGGGTTTGATCCGGCCGGGAATGACCGTCATTCTGGACAGCGGCACCACGACGGCGGCCGCTGCCCGTGCGGCACGGGACCGGGGGATCGTGTTCACCGCGATCACCAATGACATCGCCATCGCCGCCCTTTTGGCCGAATCCCCGGCCATCACCCTGCATGTCACGGGCGGCGTGTTGCGGGCGGGGACGAACACGCTGCTTGGGGGGGATGCGCTGCGGGCCTTTGCGCGGTTGCGGGTGGACCTTGCCTTTGTCGGCAGCCATGCGGTGTCGGAAACGGAGATGTCCGATACCTCTATCGCCGTGGCCGAGATCAAAGAGGCGATCCTGTCAGCGGCGGATCAGCCTGTGCTTCTGGCCGACAGCAGCAAGATGTTCAGCCGGTCCTTTTGCAGCTTTGGCCGATTGTCCGGGCTAGAGCGGCTTGTGACCGATACCCGCCTGCCTGATGCCAAGCGTGCGGTGCTGGAACAGGCGGGGCTGCGGGTGGAGATGGTTCAGATCGGCGGCCCCGCATGACCGTCCTGCGCCTGATTGCCGACGATCTGACTGGCGCGCTGGATGCAGCGGCCCCCTTTGCCACAGCCGATGCCCCCGTGCATCTGGTGCTGGATCTGGGTCACCCGCCCGCCGAGGCAAAGCTGACCTTCAGCACCGAAAGCCGGGATTTACCGCCCGCCGATGCGGAACGGCAGGTGCGCGCCGCCCTTGCCGCCCTTGGCGCGGGGCTGGCAGAGGCGGCGCTGTGGTTCAAAAAGATCGACTCTGTCCTGCGCGGGCATCCCTTTGCGGAAACACTCGCCCTGGCGCAGGCGGGCGGGTTTCGGCGGGTGGTGTTCGCCCCCGCCTTTCCCGACATGGGCCGCATCCTGCGCGATGGGCATGCCCTGACGCGCGGGGCGAATGGCGCATGGCAGGCAGCATGGCCGGGGCCTTTGCGCGACGGGTTTGGCGATACGCCGGGGCTGGAGGTCGTGGTGCTTGACGCCGAAACGCAGGACGATCTGCGCGATGGCGTGCGGCCCTATCTGGGCGATCCGGCCACGCTTTGGGCCGGAAGCGGCGGCTTGGCCCGTGCGCTTGCGCCGGATGTGACGCCCCTGCCCGCGCCGCCTGTCGGGTTGTTCATCCTTGGCACCAGCCATCCGGCCACGCGGGCGCAGGCGGCGGCCTTGGCACCCCTGACCCGACCCGCGCCACCCGACGGGGCCATTCACCCTCAGGCCGACATGCCGCTGCTGCTGGACCCGGTTCCCGCCAGCCCCGACGGGCAGCACACCCGCGCGGCGCTCTTGGCCAGCTTGTCGCGCCTGACGCCCCCGCAGGATGGCAGTGCGCTGCTGGTGACGGGGGGCGATTGTCTGGCGCTGCTGCTGCGCGCTGCCGTCGCCACGGGGTTGGTCTGTCTGGGTGAGGTCGGTCCCGGTCTGCCGCTGTCACGGATCATCGGCGGCAGGTTGGACGGCGTGCGCATCATCAGCAAATCCGGGGGGTTCGGCCCCCCGGATGCACTCTGCTGCTTTATCGGTGGTTAGCGTCGGTCACTCTGCCGCTGTGCCATAAGGGATATTGCGCCCGCCATAACGGCGCACCCGCACGTTGCATTGTTCGGCATGGCCCACAAAGCCTTCAAGCATGCAAAGACGCGACCCCGCCGCCCCGATCATCGCCGCGGCCTCATCGGTCAGGATGCGCTGATAGCTGTGGGTTTTCAGGAACTTGCCAACCCAAAGCCCGCCCGTGTAGCGCCCGGCCTTTTTGGTGGGCAGCGTGTGGTTGGTGCCGATCACCTTGTCGCCATTGGCCACATTCGTGCGCGCGCCCAAGAACAGCGCGCCGTAGCTGTGCATATGTTCCAGATACCAGTCGTCGCGGTCGGTCATGACCTGTACATGTTCGGATGCGATGTCATTGGCGACGGCCAGCATTTCGTCATGGGTGTCGCAGACGATCACCTCGCCGTAATCTTCCCAGCTTTTGCGGGCGGTGTCGGCGGTGGGCAGGATGGTCAGAAGGCGCGCCACCTCGGCCATCGTGGCGACGGCCAGTTTGTGGCTGGTGGTCAGCAAGACCGCGGGGGAGTTGTAGCCATGCTCCGCCTGCCCCAGCAAATCTGTTGCGCAAAGTTCGGCGTCCACCGTGTCATCGGCGATCACCATCGTCTCGGTCGGGCCAGCGAAAAGGTCAATGCCGACGCGCCCGAACAATTGGCGCTTGGCCTCGGCCACAAAGGCGTTGCCGGGACCCACGAGCATATCGACGGGCTTGATCGTCTGGGTTCCCAGCGCCATCGCGCCGATGGCCTGAATGCCGCCCATGACGTAAATCTCATGCGCGCCGCCCAGTTTGATGGCAGCGATCACCGCCGGGTTCGGTTCACCCTTGAAGGGCGGGGTCGCGGCGATGATGCGCGGCACGCCTGCAACCGAGGCCGTCGCCACCGACATATGCGCCGAGGCGACCATCGGGAATTTCCCCCCCGGCACATAGCAGCCTACCGATTGGACGGGGATGTTGCGATGGCCAAGGATCACGCCGGGCAGCGTCTCAATCTCGATATCCTGCATCGAATTGCGCTGGGCCTGCGCGAAGTTGCGCACTTGGGCTTGGGCAAACTTGATATCCTCCATGTCGCGGGGGGCGACACGGTTCATCAGCGCCTCAACCTCGCCCTCCGTCAGGCGAAAGGCGGGGGGCGAGTATTTGTCGAATTTCTCGGACAGGTCGCGCACCGCCGCATCACCGCGCGTTTCGATGTCGCGCAGGATGCCTTCGACCGATGAGCGCACGGCGGCATCATCTTCGGACCGGGCGGCATCCGGCTTGCCGCGTTTGAGGTAGGTGACGGACATTCTGAGTTCCTCTCAAGTCTGGGATCGGCGCTGGGCGGCGGGAGTGGCCGCTGTCAGCCGGAAAGTCGGTTCTGTTTCTTAAAGGCGATCAGGCGGCCCAAAACCCCGTCCCGCCATGCCCGCCGCTGGGTCAGATCGGCGGCAGGCAGGGCAGCGCGGCGTTCCGCCGTGGCCGCCGCGATCACCGCATCTTGCCAAGGCCCCGGCGCGGGATGGCGCACCATCCCGGCATAAAGCCCGCGCAACCGTGCGGCGTAATCTTCAATGCCGCCCGGCGCGTTCAGGTCGATGGTTTCAAACGGCCCCATGAAGGCCCACCGCAAGCCAAGGCCATGCGCAATCGTGGCGTCGATATCTGCAAGGCTGGCGATGCCGTCCTGATAGAGCGCCCATGCCTCATTCAGCAGGACACCTTGCAGGCGGTTCAGCACGAAACCGTCAATCTCGCGCGTCAGGCGGACGGGCACCTGTTCCACCTGCCGCATCAAATCCGCTGCCAGATCGACCGCATCAGGTGCTGTCCATGGGGCGGGCACCAGTTCCACCACCGGCACCAGATGTGGCGGGTTGACCGGATGGACCACCAGAAACCGCGCACGATGGGCGCAGGTTTCGGTGAATTTTGACGCCGGAATCCCCGAGGAGGACGACCCCACCACCGCATCCGCCGCCATCACGGCATCTATGGCAAGGCTGGCCTCTGTCTTGGCGGCGATGGTTTCAAAGACGGATTCCTGCACGTAAAACGCGTCCGCCACGGCGCTTTCCACAGTGTCGCACAGCGTGATGCGCGACAGGATCGCCTCGGCCTCCCCCACCAGACCCGCCGCTTGCAGGTCCGCAAGGCTTTGCCGCGCCCAAGGCAGCACCTTTGCCCGCACCTCGGGCAAAGGATCATAGACCCGCACGGGGAAACCCGCCCGCGCAAAGACCAGCGCCCAGCCAGAGCCGACAAGCCCCGCGCCGATCACCCCGACTGGACGCTGATCCGCCATCACGCCACCTTCGACTTTTCGCCATCCGCAAGGCAGATTTCGGTGATGCGCAACCCGTCCTTGGTGATGCGCGACGGGAAAGCATCGCGCAGACCCTCTTCGTGGATCGGGATCACGCGCCGCGCCTCATAGCCGACTTGCGACATCATTTCTTCGGTCGCAAGGATCAGGTTGGTCTGGCTGCCGACGGCTAGGCCGACGGGGGTATACATCGTGTCCACATCCACCACCGCGCCAGAGCTTTTCAGGTTGTCGAACTGATAGACCAAATCGCCCGCCAGCACCCATGTGTCTTGCGATTGCTTTTGCCCATCATTGCGGACGGTCACCCACATCGACCCCCAAGTGTGGCTGTCGGGGGCAGAGTGGAGGTCGATGCCCGGCAGCACATCCTCCATCGCGCCATCGACGGTCACCAAGCGTTTTTCGGCGGCAAGACCCACCCCGCGCACGATATCGCCCGGATCAACCGCGACCATCATCCAGCGCATGCGGTCGGGCAGCGACATGGCCCAGACCCATTTCGAGATTTCGCGTTCCTGGATGTAGAACTTCGCTTTCGGGAAATCCTCGACATTGCCGAAGTGGTCAAAGTGGGCGTGGCTGATAAAGCAGGTGTCCACATCATCCGGCGTCAGGCCGACCTCGGCCAGCACCACCTTGGGATCGCGCCAGTTTTCAACGCCGAAGCGGTCGCCCAGCACCTTGCCATAGGCCTTGTCGTTATAGCCGACATCGACCATCGCCACATGATCGCGGCCTTTGATGACCACATAGCAATAGGGCAGCTTCACATAGCCCTGATTATGCGCGCCATAAAGCACGCCGCTTTTGTGGTATTTGCTGACATAGCAATATTCCAGAACCCAGATTGAATAGTCGGCCATTCCGTCCTCCCTGTCGTGTTCTTGTCCGTCACCTGTTCAATGCGTGCAGGCGCAACAGGCGTGGGTGAAATCCACCATCTGCAATCCGGCCTTGGGGGCGCTTGCGGCCTCAAGATGGGCATAGGCGCGTTTGATCTGCACGGTCATGCGGTCGAACTGCGCCTCGGCCTCAGCCCCGCGGCGCAATTGCGGCACTTGGGCGATGATCTGGCCGCAAAAGCTGTGGGCGCTGTCCAGTTGCGTCTTGTGACCCTGCACGCCCGAGGGCGGGATCAAGGCGGCGAGCCGCGCCCCCGCCTCAACCCAGCGCGCGCGGCATTGGGCGGCTTCGGGCAGGTCGGCGATGTCGGATTTGGCGGTCAGGCGCGCAAGGATCAGCAGGCCCGAAAGCTGACCGATCACGCGGCGCAGGTCTTCGTAGATCGGGCGGCAGTCTTGGGCATATCGCGCAACGGCGTCAGACCCCAAGGTGCGCGACAATTCATCCGGGTTGGGCACGGCCTGCGGCAGGGGACCATCCAGCGACAGCAGGCAATCGGGTTTGTGGGTGGCGGCAAGGCGGGTGAACAGGTCTGGTTCGGTCATGTTTGAACACCTCGGTCACGGACGGTGCTGCGTTCCACCAAGGGGCCGGGAGGAATACGCAGGATGCGTTGGGGAATCTGCCGCTCTGCCGCCAATTCGCGCGCCAAGGCGACGGTGGCGGCCATCATCTCATCCAAGGGCTGCGCCACGGTGGTCAGGCGGTGCGACGGCCAACCCGCCATGGCGATGTCGTCATAGCCGATGACCGACACATCTTCGGG
>CALRPK020000099.1:0-6594 GCA_943370015.1 Paracoccus haematequi | reverse complement strand
CACTGATTGAAACCCATAGCGCGACCGAGCTGTCGGCGCTGGCCGGCGTGTCCAAGGCCACGACAGCGCGGTTTTTCCGCAATCTTGGCTACACCGATTTCGACGAAGCCCGCACCCAAGCGCGCGAGGAACGCAACCGCACCCAGCCTTACGCCTATTCGCAAGGCGCGGCGGAAAGCACGGCCTTGGGACGCTCCATCGCCGATCATCTGGAATTGGAGCTGCTGAACCTGACCCGCACCTTTGAGGAGATGCGCCCCGACCAGATGACCGAGGCTGCACGCCTGATCCTTGATGCGCCGCGCGTCTGGTGCATGGGTTTTGGGGCCGAGGATGGCTTGGCGCGTCTGGCCCGCCTGACCTTTGCAAGGCTGCGCCCGGATGTGCATCTGCTGGCCGCCAATCCCGGCGCTTGGGCCGAGGACCTTGCCATGACCGGTCCGCGCGATGTGCTGCTTTTGCTGACGTTGGAACCCCGGCCCCGGTTTCAGTCGGCGCTGACGGCCTATGCCCGCACCTCGCGGATGAATGTGATCACGCTGACGGATCATCGCTATCTGGCCCGCGCGCAACGCTTTTCGCGGCTGGTGATCGGCTGCCATGTAGCGACCTATGGCGCGGTGCCGACCCATACCACGCTGGCCAGCCTGATAAGGCTGCTGGCGGTGGCCTTTATCGGGCAGGCCGGGGACCCCGCGCGGCAACGTCTGGCCGTGATTGATGAGATCAATGAGGAAATCGACCTCTTTGAGTGACCCGCCGCGCCGCAAGGCAGGTGGGGCATCTGGCGCGGTGGCGCAGGCGGGTGATTGACGTACCTCAATCCCGCGTTGATAGTTGCGCCAAGGGGGATCGCAGCTTGTCCAGACCAACCGTGAATGACATCGCCCGCGAAGCCGGGGTCAGCCTTGCCACCGTGGACCGCGTCTTGAACGCGCGCCCCGGCGTGCGCGGCAAGACCATCACGGCGGTCAATGATGCCATCGCGCGTCTGGGCTATGTGCGCGACATGGCGGCGGCCAATCTGGCGCGGTCGCGGCGGTATCGCATGGCGGTCTATCTGCCCGATGGCGGCGGGCAATTCGTCCAGACCATGGCCGACGCGCTGGATGAGGCTGCGCAACAGGCCGCCGCAACCCGGACAGAGATGACGCTGTTCCGCTATCCCGCCGGGGACACGCACAGTCTGGCTGCCTTGCTGGCCCATGTTGACCCTGACGATGTAGCCGGTGTGGCATTGATGGCCCCCGAAACGCCGGTCTTGCGCGATGCCGTGCGGGCCTTGCGGGCAAGGGCCGTTCCGGTGGTGGCGCTGGCATCTGACCTGCCCAATGCGGGCTGCGACCACTTCGTCGGGATCGATTCCCGTGCGGCCGGGCGCACGGCAGGCGTGCTGATGGGCCGATTTTTAGGCACGCGCCCGCAGCGGGTGGCGGTTCTGGCCGAAACCATGCTGCTGCGCGACGCCATCGAACGCCGCCGGGGATTTGATGAGGTGTTGCAGGCCGATTTTCCATCGGTTGACGTGCTGCCCACCTTGGAAACCCATGGCGCGACCGAGGCGTTGCGGCGCGGTCTGGCCGAGATCCTGTCGGGCACCGATATCGGCGGCATTTACCTTTTGGGCTCTGGCCATCGCGCCCTGACGGCAGCGCTGGACGGCATGGGATTGCTGGGCCGGGTGGTGGTGATCGGGCATGAATTGACCGAGCACAGCCGCTCGGCGCTGCAATCGGGCCATATCCATGCGGTGATCGCGCAGAATCCGGGCCATCTTGCCCGGTCCACCCTGCGCGTGCTGCGCGCCAAAGCGGACCGTGCGCCCATCGACGCGGGGCAGGAACAGCTGCGCATCGACATCGTTATCCGCGAAAACCTACCCGCCTGAGTCCGGCCCCACTTCAGCCCGGAAAGGTGCCTCGGCTTTTCTGGCTGTTTCCGTGTGGAGATGAAAATGAGGTACGCACCTCAAATTCATCTGGACAGACTCACGGCGCCGTGTCTATCGTTGCGGCACAAGAAGACCCGACGGGGCAAATCCCTCGATCCGGTCCGCAGATTCACAAAAACCGGGAGGATACTGAGATGAAGACAAGGCTTCTGACCGCGACAGCGGTTGCCGCACTCTGCACGGCGGGTGCTGCTTCTGCGCAGGACAAAGAACTCACCCTCTGCTGGGCCGCATGGGACCCGGCAAACGCGCTGGTCGAATTGTCCAAGGACTTTGAAACCCAGTCCGGCATCAAGATGAACTTCGAATTCGTGCCATGGCCGAACTTCGCTGACCGCATGCTGAACGAGCTGAACTCGGGCGGGCAACTGTGTGACCTACTCATCGGCGACAGCCAGTGGATCGGCGGCGGGGCCGAGAATGGCCATTACGTCAAGCTGAACGATTTCTTCGCTGCAAACGGCATCTCGATGTCGGACTTCATGCCGGCGGCGGTTTACGCCTATTCGACCTGGCCCAAGGGGACGGAAAACTACTACGCCCTGCCCGCCATGGGCGATGCGAACGGCTGGTTCTACCGCAAGGACTGGTTCCAGCGCGACGACATCAAAGCCGCGTTCAAAGAGGCCACGGGCCGCGAGCTGGCAGAACCCAAGACCCAAAAGGAACTGCTGGAAATCGCGCAATTCTTCCAAGGGCGTGAGATTGACGGCAAAACCGTCTACGGTGCATCGATCTTCACCGAACGCGGGTCCGAAGGCATCACGATGGGGGCCACGGGGGCCTTGTATGCTTGGGGCTTCAAATATGAAAACACCCCCGGCAAATATGACATGGAAGGGGCTGTAAACTCCCCCGCTGCTGTCGAAGCGCTGGAATTCTACAAGGAATTCTACAAGACCGCGACGCCCCCCGGCTATGACAACGCCTATATGGAACAGTCGCTGGACGCGTTCAAATCCGGTCAGGTGGCGATGGCGATGAACTGGTTCGCCTTCTTCCCCGGTCTTTATGCCGACCCGAACACCGGCGGCGACAAGATCGACTTCTTCGTGAACCCGCCGCAGAACCAAGCGGCCTCGACCCTCGGCGGTCAGGGGATTTCGGTCGTCTCCTACACCGACAACATGGATGGCGCGCTGGAATACATCAAATGGTTCGCCAACCCGGATGTGCAGAAGAAGTGGTGGTCGATGGGCGGCTATTCCGTGCACAACGCCGTCTTGAACGATCCGGGCTTCAAGGACAGCGCGCCCTTCGCGGGTGACTTCCTTGAGGCGATGTCGGCGGTGCAGGACTTCTGGCAGGAACCGGCCTATGCCTCGCTGCTTTTGGCGATGCAGGAGCGTCTGCACAACTACGTCGTCGCCGATCAAGGCACGGCGAAGGAAGCGCTGGATGGCCTGATCGCCGACTGGACCGAAGTGTTCGAGGACGAAGGCAAACTCTGACCCTGTCATTCAGGGTTAGACCCCATCAGCCCTAACCCCTCTCCCCCAGCGGGGAGAGGGGGATGCGCCTGACGCACCTGCGTTGGGACCGTGATGGGGGCTGACCGCAACATCGACGCAACGCCTTCCCTCTCCCCAACGGGGGAGAGGGTCAGGGTGTGGGGGCATCCCCCACCCGTCCCACAGGAATGCACCATGCCCAACCCGATTGACGCCGCCGCCCGCGCCACGCCGCCGACTGTCGCCCGCCGCATAAAGGGCCTGTCGGACCGCGCCATCGCGTGGCTGTTCGTGGCCCCGACGATCTTTCTTTTGCTGGCGATCAACATCTTCCCGCTGATCTGGACGGTGCGGCTGTCCTTTACCAACTACCGCGCCAATCGCCCGAATGAAGAGGTCGAATGGGTCGGTCTGCGGAATTACATCCGCATCCTGACCGACGATGGTATCTGGGCCAATATGCAGACCACGGCGCATTTCCTGTTCTGGACGCTGTTCTTTCAGGTCATCCTTGGCTTTGCGCTGGCATGGCTGATCAACCGCAAGTTCAAAGGCAATGACCTGCTGACCACGCTGATCGTGTTGCCGATGATGCTGTCGCCCGCCGTGGTGGGGAACTTCTGGACCTTCCTCTATCAGCCGCAAATCGGCCTTGTGAACTACACGGTCGAGTTGCTGACCGGCACGCCCGCCAATTCGTTTTCGATGCTTGGCCCCGGTGGCTATGCGCCGTGGTCGATCATCATCGTGGACACATGGATGTGGACGCCTTTTGTGATGCTGATCTGCCTTGCCGGTCTGCGGTCGATCCCCGATTACATCTATGAGGCGGCGGAGGTGGACCGCGCCAGCAAGTGGCGGCAGTTCTGGACGATCACCGTGCCGATGGTGCTGCCTTTCCTGATGCTCGCAGTGCTGTTCCGGGGGATCGAGAATTTCAAGATGTTCGACATGGTCGTGCTGCTGACCGGCGGCGGGCCGGGGAATGAGACGCTGCTGGCCTCTATCGACCTCAAGCGCGAGGCGTTTGAGAAATGGCGCACCGGCTATTCTTCGGCCTATGCGATCATCCTGTTTGTCACGGTCTTTGGCCTTGCTTCGATCTACGTCAAAGCCCTGAATAAGGTGAAGGAAAGATGAGCGCTTATTCCGTCACCGAACCCACCGCGCGGTCAAAATGGGTGGCCGGGGTGCTGGTGGTCCTTTACGCCTTTATCACCCTTTTGCCCTTGGTCTGGATCATCTCCACCGGGTTCAAATCTGGACCGGATTCGATCAGCTATCCGCCCAAGGTGGTGTTTGAACCGTCGCTTGAGGGGTATGTGAACCTGTTCACCACCCGGACTCGGGTCGGGGCCGAGGAGTTTGAAAACCTGCCCCCGGCAGAGACATGGTATGACCAGATCGTGCGCGATCAGGGCATGGTGATTGCCGGACCCAGCCGCTTTGGCGAGCGGTTCTTGAATTCGGTCATCATCGGTTTCGGGTCGACCTTCCTGTCGATTTTCCTTGGCACGCTGGCGGCCTATGCCTTTTCGCGCTTCAAGGTGCCGCTGAAGGATGACTTGCTGTTCTTCATCCTGTCCACCCGGATGATGCCGCCCATCGCGGTCGCGATCCCGATTTTCCTGATGTATCGGGAGCTTGGGCTATCTGACACGCATCTGGGGATGATCCTGCTTTATACGGGCGTGAACATCAGTCTGGCCGTCTGGCTGCTGAAGGGCTTCATCGACGAAATCCCGCGCGAATACGAAGAGGCGGCGTTGATCGACGGCTACACCCGGTTTCAGGCCTTTCGCAAAGTGGTGCTGCCGCAGGCGGCGACGGGCATCGCCTCAACCGCGATTTTCTGCCTGATCTTCGCGTGGAACGAATATGCCTTTGCGGTCTTGCTGACATCCGGCACGGCGCAGACGGCGCCCCCGTTCATCCCCACGATCATCGGTGTGGGCGGGCAGGATTGGCCTGCGGTGGCGGCAGGGGCCACGATCTTCCTGCTGCCCGTGATGATCTTCACCATCCTGCTACGCAAGCATCTGCTGCGCGGGATCACCTTTGGCGCGGTGCGGAAATGACCCGATTTTTCTGCGAAAAATCCCGTTGCACCCTTGGCCAAGAATTTTCGCAGAAAATTCGGGGGGCGCGGATATGAGCGACTTCTTTCGCAATCTGATCCGCTTGCGCCGGGGCGCGTGGGAAATGGTCGCTACCCTCCTGATCGCCTGGGGCGTGGTCATGCTGATGCAGCCCTTTGCCTTGGCGCTGTTCACGTGGTCCTTCCTTGTCACCCTTGTCGGCACGGTGATGTTCATCATCGTCAGCCATTTCCCGGAGTGAGCCGTGGCTGAGATCGTGATCCGCAACCTGCGCAAGGAATTCGGCAATTTCACCGCCGTCAAAGGATCGTCATTCACCATTGGGGATGGCGAGTTTTTCATGCTGCTCGGCCCCTCCGGCTGTGGCAAGACAACGACGCTGCGGATGATCGCGGGGTTGGAACTGCCGACCTCGGGCGAGATCCTGATTGATGGCGAAGATGTCAGCCAACGCCCCGCCAGCCAGCGCGACATTGCGATGGTGTTCCAGATGTTCGCGCTTTACCCGCATATGAATGTCCGCAGAAACATCGCCTATCCCTTGGTGTCGCAGGGAATGCCGCGCGCTGAAGTGACGGCCAAAGTGGCCGAGGTGGCGCGGATTCTGGGTATCACCGATATCTTGAACAAACCTGTAGGCGGATTGTCAGGCGGGGATCGGCAACGGGTGGCTTTGGGGCGGGCGATTGTTCGCAGCCCCAAGGCCTTTATGATGGATGAACCGCTGGGTGCCTTGGATGCCGAATTCCGTGAGCATATGGCCGAGGAGTTGCGCGCCCTGCATGACCGCATGGGGGCCACCACCGTCTATGTGACGCAGGACCAGCTAGCGGCGATGCAGATGGGCGACAAGATCGTGGTGATGAACCACGGCGTCGTCGAACAATTCGGGCGGCCGCAGGACATTTACGACCACCCTGCCACCTTGTTCGTGGCCGACTTCATTGGCAGTCCCGCGATGAATTTCCTGCGCTTTCAGGGCGGGGTGCGGGCGGGGGACAGTGCCGTGACCTTGGGCGAGGTGCGGATCGACACGCCGGAATTGCAGGCCGATGCCGCGCCCACGGACCTCGTTCTCGGCGTGCGGCCAGAG
>CALRPK020000098.1:0-6604 GCA_943370015.1 Paracoccus haematequi | reverse complement strand
CATCAGGATCACGGGCTTTTGGCCACCCTTCGCCTGAGGACACAGCGCGACGGCCGCGTTGAACAGCCCCTCACGCGTGCCGTTCAGCACCATGATCCGGTCTTGCGCCACATCGACGCCGTAGCGGCGGTTCAGCCAGCCCGAAATGGCCGCCAGCAATTCCGGTGTTCCGTCATTCGCAGGATAGACCGCGAAACCGTTGATGTTCTGCGCCAACACCTCGGCCACGAAAGGCGGCATCGGGTGGCGCGGTTCGCCGATGGTCATGGCAATAGGCTCACCGCCGGGCGCATGCGCGTCCAACAGCTTCCGCAAACGCGGAAACGCATAATCAGGCAGGTTCGAAAACCGCTCTGGGAACTGCATTCATGCCTCATACCGGGGTCTATATCGCCCCGTTTGGATGAACGATAACCAAGGATGGCGGCGGGGTCCAGAAAAAGCCTGTGGGCGCGGTGGGTTGGGATGCCCACCTGTGGCCTTTTCGCCCTAGCGGTTGTGTGTGCAGCCAGTTCCTGACGCCAAACGGGCGCTTAACGGCCTTGGCGCAGCGTTGCGGCCATCTTTTCCGCGATCATGATGGTGGGCGCATTGGTGTTGCCGCCAATCAGGCGCGGCATGATTGAGGCATCAATCACCCTTAGCCCCTGCACGCCCCGCACCCGGCACTGCGGATCAACCACCGCATCCGCATCACTGCCCATCCGGCAGGTGCCCACGGGGTGATAGATCGTGTCGGCCCGCGCCCGGATATCCGCCGCAATCCCGGCATCGCTGCCGTCATGGGGATACAGCCGCTTGCCACGCCAAGGGGCCAGCGGCGGGGCGGCGACCAGCGCCTCCATTTGCCGAACGCCTGCTGTCAGGGTGTCCAGATCGCGGGGGTCGGACAGGAAGTTGGGGTCGATCCGGGGCGGGCTGGCGGGGTTGGAATCGTAAAGCCCAACCGAACCCCGGCTTTCTGGCCGCAGCACGCAGACATGCAGCGACCAGCCATCCGCTAGGTGCCTATGGCGCATGTGGTTATCGACAATCGCCACCACGAAATGCGCCTGCAAATCCGGGCGAGACAGACCGGGGCGAGAGGCGAAAAACGCGCAGCCTTCTGCCCCCGGTGTGGTCAATAGGCCGGTGCCACTGGCGCTATAGGGCTTCCACGCCTTGACCAGCCGCATCAGCCCCGCAGGATTGAACCCCACCACGTCGGGGCGGGGTGAGGTGTAAAGGATCGTATGATCCAGATGGTCTTGCAGGTTCCGCCCCACGCCCTCCAACGCATGGGCAACCGGGATGCCGTGGGCGCGAAGTTCATCCTCTGGCCCGATGCCCGAAAGCATCATGAGGTGCGGTGAACCAAAGGCCCCGGCGGACAGGATGACCTCTCGCTTGGCAGTGACCGTCACGCGGCGGCGACCTTGGCGCAGGACAATCCCCGTCGCGCGGCCATCCTCCAGCGTAATCCGCTCTGCCATGGCCCCGGTCAGCACGGTCAGGTTGGGCCGCGTCATCACCGGGTGCAGAAAGGCCGCAGCCGCCGAACACCGCTGCCCGCGCAAGGGGCCGGAATGAAACTGCGTGACGTCGAACAGCCCCGCTCCCAACTGGCTTGGCCCGTTGAAATCGTCATTCTCAGGGATCTGCACCAGACCCGCCGCCTGCACAAAGGCGCGGGTGGCGGGCAGGGGAGAGGGTTGGCGGCGCACTTGCAACGGCCCTGCGCCGCCATGATGGTCAGACGCACCGCCCTCGTGGTTCTCAGCCCCCAGAAACCAAGGCTGAACGGAGGCCCAATCCCAGCCATCCGCCCCCAGATCAGCCCATTCGTCATAGTCGCCGGGATGGCCGCGCACATAGAGCATGGCGTTGATCGCCGAGGAACCACCCAAGGCCCGGCCACGCGGTTGATAGCAGCGGCGGTTGTTCAAGTGCTTTTGTGGTTCCGTGCGAAAGGCCCAGTTGTGGATCTTGGGCCGACCCGAGACGATGGCCGCCACCATCGCGGGCGTGCGGATCAGAAAGGACCGCCCTGCCCCGCCGGATTCGATCAGGCAAACGGTGGTGCGAGGGTCTTCGGATAACCTTGCCGCGAGGACGGACCCCGCCGACCCACCGCCCACGATGACGTAATCGAATTGCATCCCTGCGCCCCCCGCTTTTGCCGCAGGCTATGCCGGGTGGCGCAATCCGCAAAAGGTGACGTTACGTAGCAAAACGCCGCCCCCGGTGGCAGGGGCGGCGTCATGACGGAAAACGGTTAGCCGCGCAGGGTGCCGCCGGTGGCCTTGGTGACCTTTTCGATGATCTTAGCAGAAACCGCCTCGATATCCTTGTCGGTCAGGGTCTTGTCGGTGGGTTGCAGGCGCACGGTCAGGGCGATGGACTTTTTGCCCGCTCCCATCTGCGCCTCGGCCTTTTCGCCGGTGAACTGGTCGAACACGCGCACCGACTCGATCAGGGTCTTGTCGGCCCCTTGCGCGGCATTGACGGCGACCAGCGCCTCGATCCCCTTGTCCACGACAAAGGCAAAGTCGCGGTCCACCGCTTGCAGATCGCTGATCGCCAGCGCCGGACGGGTGGCGGTCTTGGCTTTCGGCAGCGGCACATTGGCGGGCAGGATGGTGAAGGCGACCGCAGGCCCCTTGACCCCCATTGCCGCCAGCACGCGGGGATGCACCTCGCCAAAGGTGGCCAGCATGTTCGGCCCCAGACCGATCACGCCGGACCGGCCGGGATGCCACCACGCCGCCACCTTGCGCGACACTTGCACACGGGCGGGCGCACCAAGCGCGGCCAGAACCGCCTCGGCATCCGCTTTGGCGTCGAACACATCGACCGGGCGGCGCGAGGCAAAGGGATCACGCGGCGCGGTATGGCCGACCAGCAGACCGGCGGCCTGCAAATGTTGCTCCCCCGGTTCTCCGCCGTGGAAGGCTGGCCCGATTTCGCAGAGCGCCAGATCAGCAAAGCCACGTGCCTGATTGCGGGCCGCAGCGCGCAGCAGGCCGGGGAGGAGGTCCGGGCGAAGATGCGTCATCTCGGACGAGATCGGGTTGTCCACCCGCACGGCATCGGCACCGCCGCCGAACAGGCTTGCCGCCTCATGGTCGATGAAGCTGTAGGTGACGCATTCGTTGTAGCCCAAGGCCGCCAGCGTGCGGCGTGCGGATTTCTCGCGTTGCTGGGCAGGCGTCAGGATCGGGCGGGGAACGCCGTCCTGCGTGCGGCGCAGGGGCTTGCCCTGCAACTTGGTCAATGAGGCGATACGGGCGACCTCTTCGACCAAATCCGCCTCACCCAGCACATCGGGACGCCATGTCGGCGGGGTGGCCATGTCACCATTCAGGGTGAACCCCAGTGCTTCCAGCGTGCGGCGCTGCTCGGCTTCGGGGATGTCCATCCCGACCAACGAAATCACGCGGGCTGGGTCCAAACGATAGGCGCGCGAGACATCCGGCACCGCGCCATCCAGCGCGATGTCAGAGGCTTCACCACCACACAGATCAAGGATCATCGCCGTGGCAAGGTCCAACCCCGGCAGGGTAAAGGCGGGGTCCACGCCACGCTCAAACCGATAGCGCGCGTCGGTGTTGATCTTCAGCGCCCGCCCGGTGGCCGCGATGGTGATCGGGTCCCAATAGGCCGATTCAAGGAACACGTTGACGGTGGCGTCAGAGCATCCCGACACTTCGCCGCCCATGATCCCGGCCAGCGATTCCACCCCGGCATCGTCAGAGATGGCCATCATGCCGGGTTTCAGGCTGTAGGTCTTGCCATCCAGCCCAAGGAATTCCTCGCCACCCGCCGCAGAATGAATCCGCAGCACGCCGCCTGCCACCTTATCGGCATCAAAGACGTGCAAAGGACGGTTCAGAGCGAAGGTGAAGAAGTTGGTGATATCGACCAGCGTTGAAATCGGACGCAGGCCGATGGCAAGCAACCGCGCCTGCAACCACGCGGGCGACGCCCCGTTTTTCACGCCCCGGATCACGCGGCCTGCAAAGACGGGGCAACCCTTGGCTTTCAGGTCAGCGGCAATCTCAACCCGCACCGGGCTGGCGAATCCACCCTTGATCGACGACACATCCATCGGCTTCAGCGTGCCCAACCCCCGCGCGGCCAGATCGCGCGCGATTCCCCGCACGCCCAGCGCATCGGGGCGGTTGGGAGTGATCTTGATGTGGATCATCGGATCGACCACCTCGGGTCGGTTCACGGCCAGCCAGTCGGAAAACCGCTGACCCACCTCACCCGACGGCAGTTCGATGATGCCGTTATGTTCGTCCGACAGTTCCAACTCGCGCTCGGATGCCATCATGCCATGGCTTTCCACACCGCGAATCTTGCCCACGGAAATGGTCACGTCGATCCCCGGCACATAGGTGCCCGGCTTGCACAGCACCACGGTGATTCCCGCCCGCGCATTGGGGGCACCGCAGACGATCTGACGTTCGCCTTCATCCGTCAGCACGCGGCAGACGCGCAGTTTGTCGGCGTCGGGGTGCTGCTGGGCCTCCAAAATCTTGGCAATGCTAAAGGGGGCCAGCTTGGCGCCACGATCCACAACCTCTTCGACCTCAAGGCCAAGGTCGGTCAGCGCGTAAAGGATGTCATCAAGGCTCGCCTCGGTATCGAGGTGATCCTTCAGCCAGGACAGGGTGAACTTCATCGTGCGGCCCCTTAAAAAGCGTTGATTTGGGGATTAGCGCAAGCCGACGCGAAGGGAAAGGCGGCAGGTGCCGGTTTCCGTTTGCGAAACGGGCTGTTCCGGGATTGGCAGGGCTTTCGCCACAATTCAGCAACCCTTGCCCGGTAAACCCTGTGGCATGGACCCGATATTTGACATCCCGCGCAATCGCAAACGTTCGGCACCTTGGCGGCTTTGCCTGCTGATGGGGCTGACGATCCTGCTGATCCTCTTGCTATCGACCCGGTTCGAAGAGGTTGTTCTGCTGCTGGGCGCTTTGGCCGTTGCCTAGTGCCGGTTGATCCTGCGGCCAAAAGCAAAAGGCCCCGACCTTGCGGTCAGGGCCCAACGCAGCGCCACCGAAACGATCAGCGGTCGTCTTCGTCGCTGGACGTATCATCCGACGTGTCGTCAGAAGTGTCGTCCGACGTGTCATCATTGGGCAGGTTGAAGAAGCTTTCCGCATCCGAGAAATCGGCGGGCGAGGATTTTTCGCTGGCCGGGGCCATGGTGAAGGCATCCAGACCCGAGGGCATCTTGGGATCGGTGGACATGCCCAGCGACTGTTCGGTGGACACCAATTTGCGGCGTTCGTCATCGCTCATGACGGTGCCTTCGGCGGCCTTGCGGCGCGCGGCCTGCTGCACGGCGGTGTCGAGTTCGGTCTGTTTGCACAGGCCCAGCGCCACCGGATCGATCGGGGTGATATTGCCAATGTTCCAATGGGTGCGGCCACGGATCGCCTGAATGGTGGGCTTCGTCGTGCCGACCAGTTTGCCGATGGCCCCATCCGACAATTCCGGGTGGAACTTCACCAGCCACAGGATGGCGGCGGGGCGGTCCTGACGCTTGGACAGCGGGGTGTAGCGCGGGCCGCGACGCTTTTCTTCGCCCACGGCGGCGGCGTAGAACTTCAACTTCATGCGATACATGACGTCTTTCTGCGCCTTTTCGATCTCGATCTGGTCAAGCTGGTTGTTGGCCACCGGATCGAAACCCTTGACGCCCGTCGCCACGTCGCCATCGGCGATACCCTGCACCTCAAGCTCGTGCATGCCGCAGAAATCCGCGATCTGCGCGAAAGAGAGCGTGGTGTTGTCGACCAGCCAAACAGCGGTGGCCTTGGACATGAGCGGCTTCGACATGATGGCTCCTTGCAATATCTCTCTCGGGCCGGGAAAACGGCTGCGGCCGGGCCGCTTTCCGAGTTTTCGGGGAAGTTGCACGCGGATATAGTCGGATTTCCTTGCAGAGGAAAGCAAAAATGCGTGTGGGTTCATGGTTGGGCGCGGCTTGTTTTGCCGCAGGGTTGGCAGTTGCGTCTGACGCGCGGGCCGAGGGTGAGCGGGCCGGGGATTTCGACCTCTATGTGATGGCGCTGTCATGGTCGGCGAATTGGTGCGCCTTGGAGGGCGACGGGCGCGACGACCCGCAATGCGATGCCGGACGCGGCTTAAGTTTCGTGCTGCACGGGCTGTGGCCGCAATATGCCGATGACGGCTGGCCAAGCTATTGTCGCACGGGGGAAACCGATCCGTCACGCGGACTGACCGCCGCGCAGGCAGATGTGTTCGGCGGGGCGGGGCTGGCGTTTTACCAGTGGAAGAAACACGGGCGCTGTTCGGGGCTTTCGGCGGCGGATTACTACGATGCCGCGCGGGTCGCGTTCCGGTCGGTGACCATCCCCAAGGTGTTCCGCAAATTGCGGCGCGAGGTGGAATTACCCGCCGATGTGGTCGAAGAGGCGTTCCTTGACGCCAACCCCCAGCTTTCGCCAAGGCAGGTGTTCGTCACCTGCGATGAGGGGATGATTCAGGAAGTGCGGATCTGTCTGGCGTCAGACCTGTCGCCCACGGATTGCCCTGCCAGCACGGCACGGGCCTGTACGCTGAAGGATGCGGTGATGGAGCCGGTGAGGTA
>CALRPK020000097.1:0-6617 GCA_943370015.1 Paracoccus haematequi | reverse complement strand
CCAAGGTGTTTGAAAAGGCGCTGGCCGACATCGCCAATGGCGCGGATGTGGCGGCCACGCTGGATGCGGCGGCGGATGAGATCAACGCCGACATCGAAAAGAACGGTGGCTACGGCCACTGATCGCTTCGGCCCCGGCGGGTGACTGCCGGGGCCGGTTCCTTGCGGAACCTTGCGGGTGGGGGTGACCCTGCCCGCCCCTTCTCATAGCTTTGAAACGAGGCGACGATGGCGTCCAAGTTCACCGTATCCAACCGGACGGGCTGGCTTATGGCCGGGCCTGCGGTTCTGCTGATCGCGGGCTTCGTGATCTTGCCGTTCTTTCTGGCGATTGCATTTTCCTTTACCAATCAGCGGCTTGTGTCGCCAAATCCGACCGAATTCATCGGGCTGGCCAATTATCGCCAGTTGCTGGGCGTGACCACCCTGACGCTGGAACCCGTGCGCGATGACGCGGGCGCGGTGGTGATGAAGGATGGCGAACCGGAGTATCCATCGCTGCGCAGTCTGACGCGCAACAACCCCGACCGTCCCGATCTGGCGGGGATGCGGGAGTGGTTCAGTTTCTCGACCGGCGGCGATGCGCGGACCTATGTGCTGGCGCGGGACGTGGTGTTCATGAAGGCGATTGTGAACACCTTTATCTTCGTGATCGTCGTGGCCCCAGTGCAAGCGGGGTTGGCGCTGGGGTTGGCGCTTTTGATCAACCAACGCCTGCGCGGCATCAACGTGTTCCGCGCGATCTATTTCATGCCAGTGGTGGTTTCGATTGTCGTCGTCTCGCTGCTGTGGCGGTTGATCTATGACGGGCAATCGGGGCTGTTGAACAACCTTTTGGGCACGATTTCCTTTGGGCTGATCCCGACGGTGGATTGGCTGGGCAATCCTTCAACCGCACTGGCGGCAATCATCGGCATGTCGATCTGGCAGGCGGTGGGGTTCCATATGGTGATCTGGCTGTCGGGGCTGCAAACCATCTCGCCCACGCTCTATGAGGCGGCGGCGATTGAGGGCGCGTCAAAATGGCAGGTGTTTCGCTACATCACATGGCCGGGGCTGCGGAATACGGCGGTGTTGATCCTGATCGTGATCACGATGCAAGCCTTTGGCCTGTTCGCGCAGATTGATGTGATGACCAGCGGCGGCCCCTTGGACAGCACGCAAACCATCGTGTTCCAAGCGATTGAGCGGGGCTATGGCAAGCAAGACATCTCGGGCGGGTCGGCGATTTCGGTGATCCTCTTTGTGATCGTTTTGTCGATCTCGCTGATCCAACGCTGGCTGACACGGGAGAAGAACTGATGGCCCTGATTTCCGCCGACAATCGCGGCCTGCGTCTGGCCACCCGCTATGCGGTGCTGGGGCTGATTGCCGTGATCTTTATCTTTCCCTTGGTGTTCATGGTGATGTCCAGCCTGAAGCCAAGTCAGCAACTGCTTGAAGACTCTGCCAACCTGCGCGCCTTTCTGCCGGTGGGGGATATCAGCCTGAACAACTATACCGACGCGTTCCGGCGCGCGCCGGTGGCAACCTTTGTCTTCAATTCGGTGCTGGTGACCGGGGTGACGGTGCTGTTGTCGCTGCTGATCTGTTCGGCGGCGGGCTTTGCCTTTGTCTTTGTCAAATGGCGCGGGCGTGAGGCGCTGCTGGCGATCCTGCTGGCCACGCTGATCCTGCCCTTTGAAACCATCGCCATTCCGCTGTTGCTGATGGTGGCGCATCTGCCGTGGATCGGGACCGAAGGGATCACATGGGGCTGGCTGAACAGCTATCACGTCCAGATCATCCCCTTTGTGGCGGATGGGCTGACGGTGTTCCTGTTCGTGCAATACTTCAAAGACCTGCCCGGTGAGCTGATCGAGGCGGCGCGGGTCGAAGGTGCAAGCTGGGGCCAGATTTACCGCAAGATCGTCATGCCACTGTCAGGGCCGATCCTTGCCACCGCCGCGATCCTGAAGTTTCTGGTCATGTACAACCAATACCTCTGGCCGCTGATGGTCACGCAGGAGGAAGGCTACCGCCCGGTCATGGTCGGCCTGCAATACTTCTTCCAGCTCAATGTCGCATGGGGTGAGGTGATGGCCTATCTGAGCCTGATCACCGTCCCCGTGCTTGCCTTTTATCTTTACCTGCAAAAAGCCTTCATCGCGTCGATTGCATCGACCGGCGTGAAGGGCTGAGGAGAGCGCCATGTCCTTCAAACATTCCGACCTGTGGTTCTGGGATAGCTGGTACGCCAAGGATGGCGACACCTATCACGGCTATTTCCTGCAAGCGCCGAAGTCCTTGATCGACCCGGATGCGCGGCACCTGAACGCCACGCAACGCCATGCGACGTCCAAGGACTTGGTCAACTGGACCGACCTTGGCACCACGTTTGAACCCCAGCGCAATGGGGCGGCTTGGGATGACAGCACGACATGGACGGGGTCCGTGGTGCAGGATGATGCCGGGCTGTGGCATCTGTTCTATACCGGCACGATGAAGTCTGAGGCGTCGATGTATCAGCGCGTTGGCCATGCGACATCGACCGATCTGCACAATTGGGAACGGGTGGGCGATGGGCTGGCGCTGGACCTGACCGGGCCGAATGCCGATTGCTATGAGAAAGACCACGCCATCGGCCATTGGCACGACCGCGCGATGCGCGACCCTTGGGTGATGCGCGACCCGGATGGCAAGGGCTGGCTGATGTATTTCACCGCCCGCGTTCCCGGCGTGCCGGAACCGAATGCCGGTGGGGCCATCGGCTTTGCCACCTCTGCCGATCTGGTGACATGGGAGTTGCAGCCCCCGGTGTTCCACGGTGGCTTTGGCCAGCTTGAGGTGCCGCAGGTGTTTCAGGTGGGCAAGCATTGGTATTGCCTGTTCTGCACCTCCAGCGTGCATTGGTCCGATCAATACCGCCGCGACAATCCGGAACGTCCAGTCACGGGGACGCATTATCTGATCGGTGACCATCCACGCGGGCCGTGGCGGATTGCGCCGGGGCCGTTCCTTGACGGGGCCGAACCCTGCCGCCGCTATGCCGCGCGGATCGTGGACGGTCCGCAGGGGCTGGTGATCATGGGCTTTGCCGATGGCGGCAAGGATGTGTTCGGCGGCTATGTCATGGACCCGGAGCCTGTGGTGGTGGGCGCGGATGGCCTGCTGACGGTGCAGCAACTGGCACAGGCGGCGGAGTAGGTCATGGCGCGTATTTCGCTGAAGGACGTCAAGAAAAGCTATGGCAACGCCCATGTCATCAAGGGCGTGGATATCGAGGTCGAGGACGGCGAATTCTGCGTCTTCGTCGGGCCGTCGGGTTGCGGGAAATCCACCCTGCTGCGGATGATCGCGGGGCTGGAGGACATCACCTCGGGTCAGATGACGATTGGCGACAAGGTGGTGAACGAATTGCCGCCCGCTGAGCGGGGCGTGGCGATGGTGTTCCAGTCCTACGCCATTTTCCCCCACATGACGGTGCGGGAAAACGTGGCCTTTGGGTTGACGATTGCCGGGGCATCCAAGGCCGAAAAGGATGCCAAGGTGGCCGAGGCCGCGCGGATTTTGCAGATGGAGCATCTGCTGGACCGTCGGCCAAGCCAGCTTTCGGGCGGGCAGCGGCAGCGGGTGGCCATCGGGCGGGCGATTGTTAGGAAGCCGCAGGTGTTCCTGTTCGACGAGCCTTTGTCGAACCTTGATGCCGCGCTGCGGATGGACATGCGGATGGAGATCGGCAAGCTGCACAACCAGCTTGGCGCGACGATGATCTATGTGACCCATGATCAGGTCGAGGCGATGACCTTGGCCGACAAGATCGTGGTGCTGAAAGATGGCAAGGTGATGCAGATCGGCGCGCCGATGGAGCTTTATCACAACCCGGCCAACCTGTTTGTTGCGGGTTTTCTTGGGGCGCCGTCGATGAACTTTATCGACGTGACAGTGCAGGCGGTGAACGGGACCAAGGCCTTGGTCAGCAACGCGGCGCTTGATCCGGTTGAGGTGTCTGCCGCGCGGGGGCCGTTCACCGTGGGCGAGAAAGCCATCCTTGGCCTGCGGCCGCAATATCTTGAGGTCGCGGAGGGACCGGGGCGGCTGCATGGGACGGTGGCCCTGACAGAACGTCTGGGTGCGGAAACCGTGGTTGAGGTGACGCTGAAAGACGGTAAGCCATTGATTGCAGCGCTGTCGCAAGACCGGGTGTTCCCGCTGGGGGCGGCGGTGGAGCTGAACTTTGACCCCGAGGCCGCGCATCTGTTCCGGCCAGAGGTCTAAGACCCGTTCCGCCGCCACATCCGCAGTGCCGTGGCGGCGGAACCCGAGGACGGCGCTGTTTCACGCCGGACCGCAAGGGGCGGTTGCCATGATTGTGGGATATCGTTCCGATACTTTGGTATTTTTTCGCAAGCCGAAAATATGGCTGTTCTGTTTGGAATATATCCTCTAATCTGAATATACTTTGGAGTAGGATATGCGCTGTGGACAACACAACGATCCGGCTACTTTTGACAGAATGGTTTGGACCGCGCCCCGGCGCGGCGCAAACCTCGGCGGATGAGGATTATGCCGAAGCCGCACAGGCCATCCGGGCCCTGAAATCACTGTTTCAATCCGAATTGGAACGGCGCGAAGCCCGTGGCATTCAGACGGATGACCATGCCCGGACGCAGTGACGGCGGCGTGGTATCGACCCGTCTCGGACTGCCGCGCCAGTTGGCGTTAGGCTTCGCGATCTCTGCGATTTACATTTGGACCTATTTTCTTATGGCGACGGTCGTGTTGCCGCTGGAACAGGCGCTTCTTCCGTCAACAGTCATGAGCATTCTGTTCCTGCCGCATGGGGTGCGGGTGCTGGCGGCGTGGCTCTATGGCTGGCGGTCGGTGTTGTATCTGCTGCCGGGGGCGCTGCTGTGCAATCTGCATTTTGCCGGGGCGCGGGCGTTTGATGCCCATATCCTCTTCGGCACGGCGGCCAGCCTGATTGCCGCGCCGCTGGCCTTTTCCATCGGGCGCTGGCTGGGCGGGGCGGCACTGCTGAAGGTCGGGGCGGTGCGGGTGCCGATGCTGCTTGCGGTGGGCGTTGCGGCATCGGTGTTCAACCTGCTCGCGTTGCGGCTGGCTTATGGGCTGAACCCGACCGAGGGGATGGTGATCCTGATCGGCGATACGCTGGGGCTGTTGGCGTCGCTGGGGCTCTTGTGGGCGGGGCTGAAGGTGTTTGCGCGGCGGCTATAGGGTCAAGGCAGAGTGCTGGCGTCGGCCTGTTCCGGCGCGGATTGCCCCACAGCCGGATGCAGCGGATTGCGCAGGGGTAGGCCCGCGCCGAGGTGACGGCTTTCCAGCATCACAAGCCCCTGCACCGAGGCGGGGCGGATCAACCAGCGCGACAGCCGCCGCAGGACCACCGCATCGGGCGGGGTGGAAAGGTCGGTCGTGGCATCCCCGCGGCCAAGCTGGGGCAAGGGAAAGCTGCGTAGGCTGCCATCGGCGGCGTGCAGCCCGCCGGTTCCGCCGCCTGTGGGACTGTCATCACCGATGGCCAGTTCCGGGCCAAAGGACAGTTGCCGCAGGCCGAGTGCGGCGCAACTGACAAGGTGGAATTGCACCCAGCCGATCACCGGCCCCTCACCACCCGCGGCGACGAGGGCGGCGATCCCGCCCTCAAACGTCAGGCCGGGGGCGGTCTGGAAAGGCTGACCGGGGCGCAGCAGCACCAAGGGCAGGGGCAATTCTGCGACTGCCAGCGGCAGATGCACGGGTTGCGCGTCCCAGACCGGCAGCAACAGCCGACCTTGGGCCGACAGGTCATCGACATCCACGGGATCGCCGAGACCGCGCCGCAGGATCAAATCGGCAAGGCCCTGCTCTGCCCCCACACCCCGCCAAAGCGACGCATCATCGGGCGCGGCTTTCAGCACCGCCGCCTCGCGTCCCTGCCGCACGATGACCGCAGGGCGGCCATCGGGGCGCAGGATGCGGGACAGGAACATCAGAACCGTTGCGGGGCGGCCGGCTTGTTGGCCATGATCGCCTCTATCTCGGCCAGCACGTCGGGGGTCAGGTCGCCCACACGGTCCAGCGCAGAAAGGTTGTCGGTCAGTTGCGACAGGCGCGAGGCCCCAAGGATGACGGTCGACACGCGCGGATTGGTCAGGCACCACGCCAGCGCCATGTGATGCAGCGGCATGCCGATGCGCCCGGCCAAGGCGGCAAGGTCACGCACTTTGGCGATGCGGGCCTGACCTTCGGCACCGGTGAAGATGTCGCGCAGCCATTCGTAGCCCGGAAGTGCCGCGCGGGCGTCTTGCGGGATGCCGTCATTGTATTTGCCGGTGAGCAAGCCAGAGGCGAGGGGCGACCAGATCGTGGTGCCAAGGCCGAAGGTGTCATAGATCGGGGCGTAGTCGCCTTCGACCTTTTGGCGTTCGAACAGGTTGTATTGCGGCTGTTCCATCGTCGGCGGGGTCATGCCCCAACGGGCGGCAATGGCGTGGGCTTCGGTGATCTGCTGCGCCGACCATTCCGAGGTGCCCCAGTAAAGCACCTTGCCTTGGGTGATCAGGTTGTGCATCGCACGGACGGTTTCTTCGATGGGGGTGTCCACGTCGGGGCGGTGGCAGAAGTAAAGATCCAGAT
>CALRPK020000096.1:0-6617 GCA_943370015.1 Paracoccus haematequi | reverse complement strand
CCCGTTTCCGAAATGGATGCGACACCAGACCCTTACGTGCAGCAATTCATCCACGGCCGCGCCACTGGCCCCATCGCCGCCGTGCGGTAAGGGGGCGGGGGTGGAACAGTTGCTCGACGATGTTCTGACGCTGCTGGGAACCTCTCCTTTGTTGCGGGGCATGGCTGCCGCCGTGCCTGTGACCATCGCGGTGGCAGGGTTTGCCGGGTGGCGTGCACGGGTGCCAAACACACTGCCACTGGCGCTCTGGGGGCTGGTTTTGTGCCTGTGGATCTACCTTCCCATCGAGGTGCATCTGCAACAGGTCTATATCTTCCGCAACTTCGTCTCGATCCTTGGCTGGCTGTGGCTGGTGAAGGCTTGGGGGCGGCTCGTGCTGACCGAATGGCCTGCGCCGATCTGGGCGCATTGGATCGTGGGCACCCTCTTGGCGCTTTTGCCGCTGTGCGGGGCTGTGGTGCTGATCCGGGGGCTGTGATCAGTCGAATCGGAAATCTGTTGCCGAATCGATGCAGTCGGGGGTTGATTGCGCGGTGAGCCTGTCCCGCTTTCGCTGCATCTGCGGGTGTCTCTTGTGCGGTGTGTTTTTCAGTAAGGGTTTGTTCCCGTGTCTTCTGCCCCCCTCGCATGGCGCGATCTGCCACTGTTTGTTGCCCCCATCCTGATCGTCTCCATGACCGCCGGTTTGGCCGTCCTGACATTGGGCGCGGTGTTTGGCCTGTTCGCATGGGTCGAACTGCCGCTGCGGATCGGGGATTGGACGCCGTCCCATGCCGGGATGGTGCTGCAACTGCTGGTCTTGGTGATGCTGGTGGCGCTGTGTCTGGTCCTGCCAAGCCTGCGGCGCATCGCAGCGCTTGAGGTGGGGCACCGGTCGTTCCGCATCAGCATGGATGATATCGCCCGCGCCTATCGCACCGCCCATGCTGCCGACCGCGCCGGGGTCTTTGCGCTGTCGGGCGAATTCGAATCGATCCGCCAGAGGATGGAGGTGCTGCGCCGCCATCCCGATCTTGGCGATCTGGAGCCGGAGTTGCTGGAACTGGCCGCGGTGATGAGCCACCAGTCCCGCGATCTGGCGCGCATCTATTCCGACAGCAAGGTGGACCGCGCCCGCCGTTTCCTGCGCCAGCGTCAGGAAGAGGTGGACGCCTTGGCCGAACGCCTGAAACTGGCGCGGTCCTTGGTGGATGAACTGCGCACTTGGTTGACCGATGTCGAGGCAGAGGAACGCCAAGCCCATATCCAGATCAAGCGGCTTGAGGCGGATTTGCGCGAACTCTTGCCCGCCCTTGGGCTGGAATTGGGAGAGCCCGCCCGTGGCGACGGCAATGTGGTGTCGCTGCCCAAGCCATTGAAGTAACGCCGTAAACGCCACGATGGGTCATGTCCCGATGCCCAAGGCATCGGGGCGCGGTCGTGCTTTGTATTACCCCGTCAGTGCGCATCCTGTGCAGTTGGTGCGCAATGGCTGCGCAGCCGACGGGCCGGTGATGCCCCCTTGCCCCCGTTCCCCCCACCCGTCACTGTGCGCGCATGAGCAAATCGACACCCGCCTTTACCTGCACCGCCTGTGGCGCGGTCCATCGCAAATGGATCGGAAAATGTGACGGCTGCGGCGCATGGAACACCATCGTCGAAGAAGCGCCTTTGTCCGCTGGCCCCAAATCCTTGGGGGCCAAGGGCCGCACCATCGCGCTCTCTACCCTGTCCACCGAAGAGGCCCCGCCCCCCCGCGCCGCCTCGGGGATGGAGGAGTTGGACCGCGTGTTGGGCGGCGGGCTTGTCCCGGCCTCGGCCATACTTGTTGGCGGCGATCCGGGGATCGGCAAATCGACCCTGCTGCTGCAAGCCACCGCCAGTTTCGCCCGCATGGGTTTGAAATGCATGTATGTTTCCGGCGAAGAGGCCAGCGCGCAGGTTCGCATGCGCGCGCAGCGCCTTGGCCTGTCGGATGCCCCGGTGGCCCTTGGTGCCGAAACCGCCCTGCGCGATATCCTGACCACGCTGGATGCCGAACGCCCTGATCTTGCGGTGATCGATTCGATCCAGACCATGTGGCTGGACACCGTTGAGGCCGCCCCCGGCAGCGTCAGCCAAGTCCGCGCGGCGGCGCATGAACTGGTGACCTTTGCCAAGCGTCGCGGTGTGGCCATCATCCTTGTCGGCCATGTGACGAAGGACGGTCAGATCGCCGGTCCCCGCGTGGTCGAACATATGGTCGACACAGTGCTTTATTTCGAAGGTGAACGCGGCCACCAATTCCGTATCCTGCGCGCGGTGAAAAACCGCTTCGGCCCGGCGGATGAGATCGGTGTGTTTGAAATGACGGGTTCGGGTCTGGCGCAAGTCACCAACCCATCCGCGCTGTTCCTGTCCGAACGCGGCACGGCCAGCCCCGGATCGGCGGTCTTTGCGGGCATCGAAGGCACTCGCCCCGTGCTGACCGAAATCCAAGCGCTGGTCGCGCCCTCCACCCTCGGCACGCCGCGCCGCACGGTGGTGGGGCTGGATTCGGGGCGGCTGTCGACCATTCTTGCGGTGCTTGAGGCGCGCTGCGGCATCCCCTTTGCGGGCTTGGATGTGTTCCTGAACGTCGCGGGCGGCATGCGTGTCAGTGAGCCCGCCGCGGATCTGGCCGTCGCCGCGGCCCTGCTTTCGGCGCGGGAGGACGTGGCCCTGCCCGCCGATATGGTGCTTTTTGGGGAAATTTCCCTCTCTGGGGCCTTGCGTCCGGTGGGTCAGACCGAAAACAGGTTGAAAGAAGCGTCGAAACTTGGTTTCAACCAAGCCGTTGCGCCCAGTCGGTCAAAGCTGGGGGCGGATACGGGGATGACGGTGCGGCACATGCCGGACCTGACCGCCTTTGTCGGTGAGATGTTCGGGGCCGGGTGACGGCTTTCAAGGAGCGGTGGAATGGAAGGCTTTACCTTGGTCGACGGCGTCGTCGCGGGCGTGATCGTGCTCTCTGCGATCCTCGCCTATTCGCGCGGTCTGGTGCGCGAAGGCATGGCGATTGTCGGCTGGGTGCTTGCGGCCGTCGTGGCGCGGATGTTCGCGGCCCCGGTGCAGCCCTTGGTCAAGGAACTGCCTGTCGTGGGCAACTTCCTTGCCGATTCCTGCGAGCTGTCGATCATCGCCGCTTTCGCCGCCGTCTTTGCCGTGGCGCTGATCATTGCCTCGCTCTTCACACCGCTCTTGTCGTCCGCGATCCACCGCACCGCTTTGGGCGGCTTGGATCAGGGGCTTGGCTTCCTGTTCGGCGTGGCACGTGGCGTCTTGCTCGTTGCGGTGGCCTTCATCGTCTATGACCGCGCCGTCGCGTCAGAGGCGATCCCGATGGTGGACAACAGCCGCTCGGCCAAGGTGTTTGCCTCGTTCCAGGACAATATCGACGCCTCGATCCCCACGGACGCGCCGGGATGGATTGTGGCGCGCTACAATGAGATGACCGCTGTCTGTGTCAAACCGGCGGGCGCGGTTGAGGCCACCCCGGCACCGGCGAACTGATCGACTTGCGCACAGCCCCTGTGCCGCAACGCGGCAAAGGGGGCGTGACAGCGGCGTGACAAGGGCCTAAACGGGGGGCAGAAATTCCCCGGATTCGGAGGCCCCATGCGCCCGTTCCTTGCCCACCCTTTCGATGATGACAAGTTGAAGGAAGAGTGCGGCGTTTTTGGCGTGATCGGCGTTGCCGATGCGGCGAACTTCGTGGCCCTCGGCCTGCACGCCCTGCAACATCGCGGGCAAGAGGCGGGCGGGATCGTCAGCTATCACCCCGAAAGCGGTTTCAACTCCGCCCGCCGTTTCGGCTACGTGCGCGACAATTTCACCAAGGCCGATGTGATGGACACATTGCCCGGTGAACTTGCCATCGGCCATGTGCGCTATTCCACCGCAGGGTCCAAGGGTGCCACCGCAATCCGCGACGTGCAGCCCTTCTTTGGCGAGTTTTCCATGGGTGGGGCCGCCATTGCCCACAATGGCAACCTGACCAATGCCGCCGCCCTGCGCCGCGAGTTGATCGAACGCGGGTCGATCTTCCAATCCTCATCGGATTCGGAATGTATCATCCACCTGATGGCGCGCTCGATCCAGAAGAACATCCCCGAACGGATCAAGGACGCGCTGCGCCGGGTGGAGGGCGCGTTCTCTGTCGTCGCCATGACCCGGACCAAGCTGATCGGCGTGCGCGATGCTTTGGGTGTGCGTCCCTTGGTGCTGGGCAAGGTCGGCGATCACGGCTGGGCGCTGTCGTCGGAAACCTGCGGTCTGGACATCATCGGTGCCGATTTCGTGCGCGAGATTGAGCCCGGCGAAATGGTGGTGATCGAGGATGGCAAGCTGAACAGCTTCCGCCCCTTTGCCCCCGCCAAATCCCGCTTTTGCATCTTTGAGCATGTCTATTTCAGCCGCCCCGATTCCATCCTCGGCGGTCGGTCGGTCTATGAAACCCGCCGCCAGATCGGCGTGGAACTGGCCCGCGAAGCGCCGGTGGACGCGGACCTCGTTTGCCCGGTGCCGGATTCAGGCACCCCTGCGGCCATCGGCTATGCGGCGGAATCGGGCATCCCCTTCGGTCTGGGCATCACCCGTAATCAATACATGGGCCGGACCTTCATTGAGCCGACCGAGTCCATCCGCAACATGGGTGTGCGTCTGAAACTGAACGTCAACCGCGCGCTGATCAAGGGCAAGCGGGTGATCTTGGTCGACGATTCGGTCGTGCGCGGCACCACCAGCCGCAAGATCAAGGACATGATCCTTGAGGCGGGCGCGGCAGAGGTTCACTTCCGCATCGCCTCGCCACCCACCGCTTGGCCCTGTTTCTATGGTGTGGACACGCCAGAGCGATCGAAACTCCTCGCCGCGACCATGTCCGAAGATGAGATGCGCGATTGGATCGGGGTGGACAGCCTGAAGTTCATCTCGCTCAACGGCCTTTATCGTGCGGCGGGTGAAATGAACGGGCGCGATCCGGCAGCGCCCGCCTATTGCGATGCCTGCTTCTCGGGCGATTATCCCGTGGCCCCCTCGGACAAGATCGAGGAAGGCTTTGAAATGAAGGCCGCCCAGTAGCATGGACGGCGCGGCGCGGGTGGATGCCTATCTGGCCGCCCTGCCGCCCGACCAATCGGCCGCGCTGACGGCCCTGCGCGCGACTTTGGCCGCCCTGCTGCCGGGACATCTTGAGGTGATGTCCTACGCCATGCCCGGTTTTCGCCAGCCGGGACCAAAGGGCAAGATGGTGGCAGGCTATGCCGCCTTTGCGCGTCACCTTGGCCTCTATCCCCATTCGGGCAGCGTGATCCCGCGGCTGACCGACGATTGCGCGGGGTTCAAGACCTCAAAATCCGGGGTGCTCTTTACGGCGGAGCATCCCCTGCCAAAGGCGCTTGTCGCCCGCATCGTCGCGTTGCGCTTGGACGAAATCGCTGCGCGCTCCGGTGCACCCTAGGAACCGAGGCGCAGGGACACGGTTGGCGTCAGACCGCCGCGCCGGAGAATATCCCCATGCCAGAGCCCGCCTTTCGCAACATTTTTGTTCTCTGCACCGGGCGCTGCGGCTCTACCACCATCGCCCGCGCCTGTGGCCATGCCAGCAACTGGACCGTCGGGCATGAAACCCGCAGCCATCTTTTGGGCCCGGCGCGTCTGGCCTATCCCTCCCGCCACTTCGAGGCTGACAACCGCCTGTCCTGGATGCTGGGGCGGTTGGAAACGACCTTCGGCCCCGATGCCGGATATGTGCACCTGACCCGCGACCCCGAGGCCGTGGCGCGATCCTACACCGCCCGCGCGGCCTATGGCATCATGCATGCCTATTCGCAGGGCATCGTCTTTCCCAGCGCTGAGACTGCGGGCCCGCTGCACATGTTGGACTATGCGCGCGACATGGTGGCCACCGTCACCGCCAATATCGACGCCTTTCTGGTCGGCAAACCCCATGTCCTGCGCCTGACGACCGAGGCCTTGACGCGCGATCTGCCGTCGCTCTGGGACTGGGCCGGGATGTCGGGTCGCCTTGACTTGGCCCTTCAGGAATGTTCCATCCGCCACAACGAAAGCGTGCCCGCCGGGACGCTGGGCGCGAGCGGAAGGGTTGGCACATGGCAGGGGCAGTTGAGACGCGCGTTGCGCTGGTCACCGGGGCATCGCGCGGGCTAGGGGCGGCGCTGGCCGAGCAGTTGGCCTATCGCGGCTGGCAGGTGGTCGCCGTGGCGCGCACCGTCGGCGGGCTTGAGGAGTTGGACGACCGCGTCAAAGCCGCCAAACTGCCGGGGGCCGGGACGCTGACGCTCGCGCCGATGGACATCACCAATGACGATGCGATGCGGCACCTCTGCCGGTCGATCCATGACCGCTGGGGCGGCTTGGGGCTTTGGGTGCATGCCGCGATCCATGCCGCGCCCTTGGCCCCGATGGGAAGCCTTGACCAAAAGGATTGGGAAAAATCCATCGCCATCAACACCCGCGCCACGGGGATGCTGATCCCGATGATCGAACCCCTGCTGCGGGCGACGGGCAAAGGCACGGCGCTGTTTCTGGACGACCCCCGCGCCGGTCAGCCGTTCTTTGGCGCTTATGGCGCGAGCAAAGCCGCCCAGATGGCGCTG